>JAAEMC010001150.1 GCA_024225895.1 Desulfobacteraceae bacterium
ACCACCGGTGGTATGGTCTGCCGTTACGATGATCAGGGTATCATCCCGGTCTTTAGCCCAATCCAGAATATATTTCAAGGTCTCATCTAAACGCATCATTTCATGCAGCATCAACCCTGTATCGTTATAATGGGCAGCCCAGTCAATGAGCCCTTGCTCCACCATGAGGAAAAAGCCTTTATCATTTTTTGACAGGATGTCCAGGGCTTTGGCCGTCATCTCTTCCAGTGTTGGAATCGTCCGTTTGGGATCATCCTTTGTTTGGGTTACCTTGATACCATCCGGCATAGCTGAATAAGAAAATAATCCCAAGAGTTTACCGTCAGCCTTTTCCATTTGGGATTTTGTAAATGCCAGAGAATATCCCTTTTCCTCGGCCATTTTCAACAGATTTTTATTATCTTTACGTTTGGATTTAATCTTAACAGAGCCTTCGGTCATCTCAATGAGCTCTTTACGGACTTCAGATTTCTTATCATTTGCCTCTTTGGGGATCCAATACCGCAATCCGCCGCCTAACATGACATCCGGGCCGGCAATAAGCATATCTTCTGCAATCTGGTTCTCCTTGCTGCGGTGAGGCTGGTGGGCGGCAAAAGCAGCCGGAGTCGCATGGGTCACACGGGTATCAGAAATTAACCCGGTTGATTTGCCTGCTTTAATGGCTTTTTCAACCACTGTTTCCACACGGTTGCCATCCTTATCCAGACCGATCATTTCAGATCCGGAATATTGACCAGATGCAAGCTGGGATCCGGATGCGGCAGAGTCCACTACCAGGACATTGTTGGCATTGGTCATGGACATTCCCATGACACCACCCTGCTCCATGATCCTGTCAAAACTGGTTTTCCGGTCAACAATCACTGAATTGGGCGCCTGCCTGGCATATGACAGCAACAACCCGATCTGCTCCGGTCCCATACCATCGCCAATGAGCATAATCACATTTTTGGGTTTCTTATCCTGGCCTGAAAATACATTTACCTGCTTTTGCGTACAGGCACTAAAGGCAAATACTAGAACGAAAACAGTAACAATTGCTCTGATCTTATTCTTCATGTATAGTAGTTCCTTATAATTGTGTACCATTATGTGGGGTAATGGCAGCAATTGAAATGAGAGATGGGCATCCTTCAGCAATATTCAGCGTTTTGAAGGATGCCCTACTTTTTCCTATACTATTTTTTTTGCTTACTACTTTTTAATCCACCTGGGAACCTGGAATTTGTAGTCTTTATAGGGTTTCGTCGGGGGATCGGTAAAGATGGCGATCATCTGGCCGTCCTGTACCTGGTAGTGGGCAATAGGGACATCCCCGCCTGCTCTCATAACATGATCCGCATCCCATTTCCACCAACCGGTTTCACCTTTATACCCTTTAGTGGCAATATAATCGCTGATCGCATCATGATTTTTCTCATCACCGACTGCTTCAACAGCTGTAGCCCAAGCTTTTACACCACTGTAAGCTGCCCAGGAGCCGGCTTGGGGAAGATGCTTCCAAATGCCTTGAAATTTATCCAGCCACGCTTGCGCTTCCGGAGTGGGCGCTTTAGGAGTAGGCATGGCAGTCGGAACTTCACCGATAAGGCCGTCTGCTTCTTTACCCATGGTGCCGACAACTTCTCTTGGCACCAGGCTGTAACCATAGCTTAAGATGGAATTAGTAGGTTTTTTCATGAACTGCCTGAAGAATGTGATCACTTCCTGGGCAGAAACGATTTCCACATGAATAATGGCAGGTTTGGTCTTCCGGATTTTAGTCAGTATGGGACCCCATTGGTTTGTTCCGTAGGGTACCACTTCGTGCAAAGGCACTTTCCAGCCTTTAGCTTTGAAATTTTCTTTTAAGGTTTCCCCGACTTCAGTACCCCAGGCATCGTCTGCTGTGATAATAGCAGCTTTTTTATTGGGATATTCATAAGGAAGCGCCATGAGGACATTAAACATACTCTGTCCCTGGTTGATACCAGTATCAGTCAATTGGAATATATTTTTATACTTTTTGGTATCCTGTTTGAAAACATCCACTGCTGCCTGGGAACCATCATCAGCAAAGAACGGAGCTGTATATTTACCATAGGCACGGACATCCTGTCCCCAGCCTGCCCAGCCCGCATGAACCGAATCCACCTTTAATTTGCCGCACAGATATTCTGCACCCTGCATTACGCGCTCCGGTGCAAATTCCTGGGTATCAAACCTGACCGGTTCCAGTTTTTTGCCCAACAGGCCGCCATTGGTGTTGATCTCATCAATGGCCATTTTAATACCTTTCCAGTAATTGTCACCAGTGTCGGTGTAAGGCCCTGTCATGGCCAAGGGTACGCCGACTTTAATGGCATCCTGTGCCAATGTGCTTTGGGCTGCAAACAGACAACACACCAGAATTAATAATAAAGTTAATGCTTTCTTCATCCTTCCTCCTCGCTTGTTAAGGTTGTTATGATTCTATCGGTAACCCATTATTCTTTTTAGGAAGTATTTTTTGTATCAAACCGATAATACCGTCAGGTAACAGAAGGACCAGAACTACGACCAGGGCACCTAAGATAATTGGACGGTAAGGACCTAATGGTGATAAAAGCTCATTCAAGGCAATGGTGATAAATGCACCGATAATGGCGCCGGGAAATTTACCCACCCCGCCGATAACCAGGATGACCATGAGGGTGACAAAAAGATCGATACCCAACATTCGCGTGGACAGCATACCCACGTAATGGGCGTAAAACCCGCCGACCAAACCAGTTAAAAATGATGTTAAAGCGAACACTCGTAATTTATATTTAAAGGCGCTGACGCCAAGACAGGTTGCAAAGTCTTCCGAATCTTTCAAAGCCAGAAATGCGGTACCCCAGTGGGATTTGATCACAATCAGGATAATGGCTGAGCAAATAATTGCCACCAGAAGCATGAGGTAAAAATAGGGAATGGGCTCGGAACTCAAAAAGGTATATCCAAAAATATTCATGGGCTCGATGGTTAAAATCCCTCTGGAACCACCGGTTCCAATGGCCCGGCCAATATCTCCCTTGAGCACGGGCTCCAAGATCATGTGTACGGCAAAGGTGACAAGCGCAATATAGGCGCCTTTCAGTTTAAGGCAGGGCAATCCCACAAGCACTCCCAGGCCTCCAGCAACCACACCGGCCGCAAAGACGGCAAAAATCGGCGGTACGCCGAATTTAGCGGAAATGATGGCAGAAGAATAGGCCCCGATAACAAAGAAAGCCACCTGGCCGAATGAAAAGATTCCGGCAAACCCCATGATCAGGTCCCAGCAGGATGCCACAACCGACCAGATCAGGCACATGATAAGGATATGCATGTACAAATTAGTTGATCCGAAAAAAACCGGTAAAATGGCAACCACACCCCAGATAACCGCTAAAACAATTGCAATACGCTTATGATCCATACTTCTCTATCCCCATTTTCCCATCAGACCCTGGGGCCGTATGGCCAGGGTAGTCAACAATACTGCAAATAATGCGATCAACGTCCAGTTCATACCAAAATGCCACCCTACAAATGCTTCTAACATCCCCACAATAAATGCGGCATAAAGGCTTCCCTTAATGCTTCCCATGCCGCCGAATGCCGTGATCACCCAGGATTTTACCAGGATGTCCCATCCGCCCATGGGCGTGACAAAATATTTTTGGGCCAGCAGGATTCCGCCCATACCCACCATAACCGTAGAAATGGCAAATGTAGCGGAAAAGACAAACTCCTTGGGGATACCCACAATCTGGGCTCCGGCCGGATTCTGGGCCACTGCCCGGACCGACATACCGGTCCGCGTGTTGTTGAGAAACCAACGGAAGGCCAGGATACCACCAATGGAAAAGATGAAAATAATGATATCCTGGTAAGAGAGGATGAAGTCACCCAATTCAATAGATCCCTCCAGGATTGTGGGCAAAGATTTCATCCTGGCCCCGAAGATGACCTGGTAGGAATTATCTAAAAATAATGCCAGCCCCAAAGTGATCATCATCACCTTGATTTCCCAGTCGTCTCTTTTTCGCAATGGAGCCACTAAAGCCTTTTCAATCAAATATCCCAGGAGGAACAGTATGGGGGCGGCAAGGCAGAAGACCAATATATAATTATTGATATGCGCACCAAAAATCATAAAGGCGACATACCCCCCCATGCTGTAAAACGACCCATAGGCAAAATTAAAAGCCTTGGACACACCGTAAATCAGCGTCAGGCCAACTGCCATTAAGGCATAGACAGACCCGTTAATCATACCGCTGATGATGACGTCAATTATCTCTACGAGCATTGTTGTTCTCTCCTGTTACATTCCAAGAAATATTTCTTTGAGATGATCATTGCCAAGGGCCTCGTCTTTACTTCCTTCAAAAGTTATCTGACCTTCCTCAAGCACATAAAGCTGATCAGCTAATTCCGTGATCTGGGGAATATTTTGTTCCACCAGCAGTACGGTGATCCCTGCAATATTGATCTCTTTTATAATCCGCGCCACTTCATCCCTGAGATTTGGCTGAAGACCGAGACTTGGCTCATCCACAGCCAGAAACCTTGCATTGGACATCAATCCTCGGGCAATGGCCAGCATTCTTGCTTCCCCGCCGCTCATAGTGGAGGCCATCTGATTCACACGGTTTTTGAGTCTTGGGAACAATTCAAATACTTTCTCAAGATTTTTTTTTTCATGGGTCCTGGCTGACTTGGAATACGCCCCCATTTTCAAATTTTCAAGCACTGTCATTTCAGGGAACAATTCGCGGTTTTCCGCGATATAGGTAATGCCCATATTCACTATTTTTTCAGCGGCAAGTCCTGAGATTTGTGTCCCATTAAACATAATGGAACCTTTTACCTTGCTCACCAAACCGCAGATGGATTTTAAAAAGGTACTTTTCCCATGGCCGTTGGGACCGAGCATGACCACTATCTGGCCTTCTTCAACAGACATGGAGACATTCTTGAGTACATGGAAATCGTCATAATATGCATTTAGGTTTTCAATTTTTATCATTAACATCCCCCAGATAGCATTCAATAACCCTTGGATCATTGGTCACCTCAACAGGATCGCCACAGCAAATTTCCGTTCCGGTTTCAATGATGAGTAGTTTTTGAGTCAATTCAGTTAAGACTTTCATAAAATGCTCGATGATTATGATGGTAATACCCATGTCCTTGTTGATCCGTTTGATCAAATCCATCAAGGCCAAAATTTCCTTTGCATTGGACCCGGCCATGGGCTCGTCCAGCATTAAAATCTGGGGTTTGGTGGCAAGGGCGGCTCCGATCATCAGCATTTTTTTATCCAATAGATTAAGCTGGCCGGTGAGTTCATCCCGCTTGTCTTCCAGACTGACAAATTCAAGGATATTGTCTACATAAGAAGGGTCATACCCTTCCTGGCTGCCGAAATGATTTCCAACACCGATACTTTTTTCAACCGTAAGACTGGGAAAGGTCTGGGGAATCTGGAATGTCCTTGAAATCCCCATCTTTGCGATGGCATGGGGGGCAAATCCCCGGATTTCTTTTTTATTAAAAAGGATGGACCCTTCAAAAGGGTAAAGGCCTGTAATCAGGTTGTAGAGAGTAGACTTTCCGGCACCATTGGGTCCGGCAATACCAAAGACCTGACCTTGTGAAACTTCAAAACTCAAATCGTTTACTGCGGTCAATTCACCAAATTTTTTGGTGGCATTCTTTACTTCTAGCATCTATTTTTTGTCCTTCCTTCGTGTTGAAGTGAGACCATTATTTCTATCACGTAGTATGTAATACGTGATATGTAATCAAAGCCTTAACATAGAGTTTTTATTAAAGCAAGAAAAAAACTTTCTCCCTAAAAAAAAACCATTTACATAGTACGTAATATGTGATATCTGCTTTTAATAGAATAACACAAAGCCTTGAGGAGAAAGTGATCAGAGGATTTTTACATACCCATTTTGACAAATGCACCGGCTGCAGTATCTGCCAATTAGCCTGTTCATTTGCATTATTTAAGGGATATAATCCCAGGATTTCCAGGCTCCTTATTCAACATAAAAATGAAAACCTCTATCATATCCCCGTGGTCTGCAATCAGTGTGAAAATGCCTATTGCATGAATGCCTGCCCAACCAAGGCCATTGAAAGGGATGAAAATGATTGCGTGGTCATTGACCAGGACAAATGTGTTGCATGTGGCCTATGCGGCCAGTACTGCCCTTTAGGGGTTATTAATTTTGATCCCGAAACCGATAAGGCCTTTAAATGTGAACTTTGCGACGGACATCCCGTTTGTGTTGAAGCCTGCCCCACCGGAGCGTTAGAATTCATTGTATCCGCAAAAACAATCAAGGAGGATACCGATGAATAGCGCCGCACACAACCGGATTCTATCCATAGATCTGACTCAAAACACCCATGAGGTGATTGTAGTTCCGGATATTGTCTCCAGCAATTTTATCGGTGGCAAAGGGTTTGGTATCAACTATTTATACGAGGGCCTCACAAAAGGGTGCGACCCATTGTGTAAAGATAATCTGCTTATGTTCATGGCAGGTCCTTTAACCGGTACCATGGCACCGGCCATGAGGGGGTGTGTAGTCACCAAGTCCCCATTGACAGGAATTTTCCTGGATTCCTATTTTGGCGGCAGCTTTGCCCCTGAAATCAAATATGCCGGTTTTGACGGCATCATTATTAAAGGGAAAGCTGCAAAACCCGTCTATATCTGGATTTGTGACGATCAGGTGGAAATACGCCCGGCTGGCCGAATCTGGGGAACCAACACCCTTGAATCCAACCAGCTCATAAAAGAAGAACTAAAGGATGATTCCATAAAAATAGCCAACATCGGCCAGGCAGGAGAAAACAAGGTGCTGTTTTCTCTGATCAATTGCGAATACAACCGTCAGGCAGGCCGTGGTGGTGCAGGGGCTGTCATGGGATCTAAAAATCTCAAGGCTGTCGCAGTCAAGGGTAAAGGGCAAGTGAAGGTCCATAATCCTGAAAAATTCATCCGGGCCTGCAAAAAGGCTTTTGAAGAA
>JAAEMC010001151.1 GCA_024225895.1 Desulfobacteraceae bacterium
ATTGATATTCTGATTTCGCTTTTAAAATCGAATTATAAACTTGTGGCTGCCCGGACCGGTATTCAAGGCCTTAAGCTGGCGAAAAAGAATATGCCGGACTTGATCCTGCTGGATATCGTTATGCCTGAAATGGATGGATATGAAGTTTGCAAACAATTAAAATCCAATGACGCCACAAAAAATATACCCATCATCTTTATAACAGCTCTTTCAGAAGCAATGGATGAGGCAAAAGGATTTCGCCTGGGCGCTGTGGACTATATTACAAAACCCTTTACACCCGTTACAGTCAAGGCCAGGGTAAAGACCCATATCAACCTGAAAGTCAGGACCGATATGTTAGAAGAGCTGGCATCAATTGACGGACTGACCGGAATAAACAACAGAAGACGATTTGATGAAATGCTGGAAAAAGAGTGGAACAGGGGTATCCGAGATCAATCTTTTTTATCCCTGGTTATTGCAGATATTGATTATTTTAAAAGATATAACGACAACTACGGCCATGCCAGTGGGGATGAATGCCTGCGCATCGTTGCCGACTGTCTGAACCGGAGTATTGTCAGAAGTGCCGATACCCTCTGCCGGTATGGGGGCGAGGAATTCGGGATCATACTTCCGGGAACAGATATCCAAGGCGGGTTGGAAGTTGCCCAAAAATTGAGAGATAATATTTTTTTGTTGAATATTCCCCATGAATTTTCCAAAATTTCGGACCGGATCACAATCAGTCTGGGTGTAGCTTCACTAAAACCGGAAAAGCATATGTATCACCCTAATGATCTTCTGGAAGCTGCTGATCAAATGCTCTATCAATCCAAAAATAATGGACGGAACCAAATATCAGGATCAGAGTTTAAAAAACATAATCGCTAAATTGTACCCCTTGCATACTACTAAAAATCAACTTATCTGTCTTCAAATTCGAAGGGTTAAGTAAAAGGGCATGAGATGTCTCAATTCTGTTGAAACGGAATATATTTATGACATTTGGTGTAACCACCAAAGAAACGTCTTCTTTAACATTTGGATAAAGATATTAATGATGCTATAAATACAAAGAAACATACCCAAGGCATGTGAAAGTGACAAATCAATGATCGTAAAATACATTGAAACCAAAATTTCCAGCGTTACCAAAAAGTTAGGCTTTAGCACCAACTCAGCTGCAAAATTATATATCCGCAGGTTTATTGATGCTGTTTTTACAACCATAGTCCTTTTATTCTTTGCAATTATAGCCTTTTACATTTTTCTGCAGGGATGCAAAATGATGTGGGAAGTTTATCAGCTTACTACAGTGGGAAAGTACTATACAAGATACAACCCCCAAATTGCCGCGATGATCAATGAGCTGCTTTATGGTGAACTTTTTTTTCTATCCATTTATTATGTTGTACTTACATTCCTTACCTGCCTGATCATCTGTACTATATTGCAGGTATTCAGTATTACCCGGTTTTTTTATGAGCCCATGGGTATGTTCAGAAAAACGCTCTTTTTTGGTATTCCTATTGCGTATCTTATTGCCTTGATGAATACCCCGGCATATGATCTGGTATCCATTAACCAATATTTTTGTATTGCAATTTTCCCTACCTTAATGATTTTTCATCATTGTTTTACTAATACCACCCGCTTTATCCCGGAAATTAAAGATTTATTTCTCTTTATCAAAAAACAGTTTTTAACCAAGGATGAAGAAATCTAACATGACCGACACCCACCATAAAAGTGCCTTTATTTTAGGATTTTTCATTTTTTAAAAGAAAGCCAGACAAGGGCAGTTCTCAATTAAAAACCGGGACAAGAACAATCATCACGTGAAAGTTGTCCGGGTGGTCTCAACGGTGGAATACTATCTTTCAGATTAAAAAGGGCAGGCACACAAGGCGGCCTGCCCCTACACAATTAATTCCCAAAAAGCTATGGTTATCCGGCCCGCATTTCAATTATATTGGCGCCTTCCATGGCTTCAAGATCTACCCCGACGCGCAGTGCTTTGAGTCCCCGGACTTCCGGCAGGTCATCAAGATTTAAAAATTCCAGATCATCATGCAATTTTCCCTGGGCCATTAAGAAATCAACATGCCTCTGAATTTCCTTTCCTTCCATGGGGTTGGAATAAACCACGGCGATCCTGCCCGGCTGGGTGAGGCGTTCACCCGTGCCTTTAATCAATGCCTTATCCAGTCGTGATTTAATAATTTCATGGCGGACATCATAGGCACCGTCCACATCAAATCGTTTTTCATCGAACCGGAACCGGATGGACAAAGGGGTATGGTTAACCAGCATCAAGTGACATGTATCCAAGGGCACCTTAAGCGACCGCTTGACTTTTGCTGTATGCCAAGCCATCCCGCAGGCCAGCATGAGCTGCCATAAGGTTAAGTTTTTAATGTGAAAGGGGGCCAGTTCTCCAGACTCATTCATGGATGCGCCCACATACATCATGTAATCCACTCCGTCTGTCTGGCGTTTCTCAAAATAATGAGGAAAGGATTCCTGGGCCTTGGCATCTTCTTGGTCAAGGTAACTGGAGAGAGCATTGTTGAGCTTGGACACACTTTCTTCATAGTCCCTGCGTTTTTCATATACAATGCCGGCTACAGGGTCTATGGCATTTCTATAGGCTTCTACCGCTTTGACGACCCCTGATCCTAACCCCATGAGGTCGCCAAATGTCGGTGAAACCTCATTGTTTAAAAATGTAAATATGCCTGTTTCATCCCCGGAATTGATACCGGCTGAGATATCCTCAATCCGTTTTTCAATTCTATACTTATATTCTTCCAATAGGGGCCACGGCCTCTGTTCAGAGCCTATCTGCATAACATCATAAGCAAGAGTAAGCTGCTTGGTCAGATCTTTTTGAATGCCCTGGTTCCTGGCATAGGATGATCCCCGGATGTCTGATTGGCCGTAAAAAGGAACCACATCTTTGAAGATAATGGGCTCTATTTCAGAAGATATACCAGAATGCCGCTTCTCCATATGATTCATGGCTGCTTTTTCAAACCGCCATTCCACTGACGGGTGGACCGCTGTACATTTTTCTTTAATAATAGCCTGAACCGATTTGGCCAGTTCATCAACCCCTCTTTTCAATGCCACAGAAAAGATGGGCGTTATCTGTTCTAATAATAAGGTTTCAATGGAACCCAATGCATTGGGCTTTTTACTAAAAATTTCCAGAATACCAATGGGTTCTCCTTGATAGATTAACGGTGAGATCAGTATGGACCGGAGACCAAAGGCTACTGCATGTTCTTCTACAGGAATCAGATTCTTTTTTTCTTTTAGGTCAGGAATTCTAATTATGGATCCTTTTTCAATTGCTTTGGTCCAAATCGAGCCCTCAAGGTCTTTTTTGGCAACATGCTGCGAATTGGCAAACAAACAGTTGATATTATGCTCACAATCACTTTTGACGATCAAAACTTTGTCGCCCTGGCTTGCCCCAATACCGATTTTAAGATCCGGCCGTCTGAACAGGATCTTCATCCGGTCTTCCAACCGCTTTATCCCGTCTGAAGAAAATATGGAATGCTGGTCGATCAAATCCTTTTCAAGGGAAGATATTACCTCGGGCTCTGTCACATCCATGGCTCTTGCGATTGTAAATCCGGAAAATTGAAATTTTTCCACATCAATATATTTTTCAAGTACATTGATATCAGTAATATTATCGAGTATATGAACCCTGTCTTTTTTAGTCAATTTTCTGGGGGATTTGAGGCCAACCACATCAACAAACTGGAAATCAGGCAAAATTCTGAAATACCGCATCAATCCGGTGTTGGCATCTTCGACCTCCCGAACAATAGGGGTATCGATCCCCTTTTTGATACCGTAAATTTTATCCAGAATCATAAAATAGGCGCGCAATACCCGACCATCAGTTGAAATGGTCTGTTCCTGCCTGAGCTTTCCCTTTAAAAATCTATTATCTTTAATAAAAAGTTCCTGGAACCTCGGGGTAGCATAAAAGGGTTCCATTGTATATGGCATTAGCGCCCCGGCAATCTCTGTATGGAATGAGGCCGGGGGCAGGACGGCGCTCATCAGGGGTGTAAGGATATCATAGTGGTCTTGTAGAATACTGATATCTTCAATATCGCCATGTAGTTCGGGAATATCATCAATTTTTTCTTTGAGTTCCTTAAACATGGAAGCCATATGAGAGCATTCAGGCACCAAGCTTGTCTCCCAAAACCGAAGGAGTGGCTCAAGGCTTGCCACGGATTTGAACTGATATTCTTCAAAATTTTTAGCCATAACTTGCCTCCTTTTATTATTCTTAAGACTATAAGCACCTGAAAAATAAAGTCAATATATAAAGTTCGAAAGTTATCGAAATTATAAAATGTTACTATAACACACTGTATTTATGTATAATTAAAATTGTAAAACTTTGTTAATCTATCAGCGGAATATCATCCATGACATCATCAGGATCTTCTACAAGGTCCGGCATGAGAACAGCCTGGGATGTTTTCCCATCCACAAGTACCTTCAAGGGGGTCTTGAACCGTATATGCTTCAAATATGTGGTCTGATTTTCCGGCACAAAGGAAGAAAGGTATTCATAATCCACAAAATTGCCGTCTTTGTCAGAAATATTAATGTAGCTGATACCAAGGGATGTAATATTCTGGAAAAAATGGGAGCCCTGTGAAGGATCGGCCTTAATGCTTTCAATGGTGGATTCCACCATGACTCCGACATTGGAAATATCATTCCACACCACAGGGATGCCCAGCCACCGGTCTGAAGACCCCCAGCGTCCCGGACCGATCAGGACATATTTATCGGCGCAATTATTGAAAAGCGCATTGATCTTATTTATTTCACCGGCGATTTCCACTGTTTTTGACGATTCAAAGGTCTGGGGATCCACATATACCAAATCATAAATATTTTTGTATTGTCCATTGCCCAGGGACATGGTGGAATAACAGATGGCTTTATCAACATCTTCTTTGGTAATGGTCACATCCAGATTCTGTTTATACCGCCCCATGGGTCTAATTTGAAGCAGCGAAAACTGGGGTTTGCCGTGTTCTTCATCAGCCAGGGTCACTGCAAACTCCACCTCCACTGATGATCCCATCCATTTGGAACCAATCCTTGTGACTTCTGATAAGATATCAGCCAACGGAAACGAATTGTACTTCAGGATATTGGCAAAGGTGAGAACCGGGAATCCCTTGGAAGAAAAGGAATCTCTGATACGGTTATCCTGGACATGATAGGTGGAGGATAAAAATCTTACCACAGGATGGTCTGTAGCATCACCTAAATCCAGCTTTGCCAAAGTGGGGTCATCAAAAGAGTGATCAAAAAATTCTTTATCTTCAGGAAACACATTGAGTTTGAGTGCATAAAAATATTTCTGAGAATTTTCAAGGATGTCATCCACAATGGAGAACTGGGGTAAAAACTGGGGATACTTTGGACAGAACCGAAGGGTCTTGCCCCCTTCCATAACAATTTTTCCCAATCCAAGGGCCATATAGGTGATGCCTTCCTCAGATTTTAAGTGGGCGATAGGATAAAAATTATAAGACTGGGCCACCCCGGAAATGGACGGATAGTAATAATCACCATGCTTCGTTCCGGTGAGCTGCTGTAAAATAACAGCCATTTCCTCATCCTCTGTTCTATGCATGGTGCTCTTGGCATAGGATCGGGGCGCTTTCAAATATGTTGATGCATAAACCAGTTTTATGGCCATGATCAGCCGTTCAAGCCTTTTTTCCAGACTTGGGTGGGAATTAGACAGCATATAGGTCTGGTAAAGGCCGGCAAAGGGTTGGTAATGGGCATCTTCAAATAGGCTGGAGGACCGCACGGCAATGGGATAGGTCACGCTTTTAAGGTAAGCTTCAAGATTTTTTTCCAGCCAGTCCGGAAATTGAGCCTTTAAAAACTCCTGCACAACATATTCGTCAATAGGATCTTCGTTGTTTCTAAGAACCCTGGTCAGGTCATTTTCCTGAACAAAGTTATTAAAGCCTTCCGTTGCAATGACAAAGGTCTTGGGAATACTAATATCCACATCCGGGAACTGATCGCTTAAAGAAGAATTCTTTCTAAGCTGGGAGGCCATAAATGCCAG
>JAAEMC010001152.1 GCA_024225895.1 Desulfobacteraceae bacterium
CCGATTCTTCGCACCATTTTTAAAAAACATATTTTGAACAACCTGAAATATTTTGAAGAACGCGGCATTACGGTTGATGCCTCCATTATCACTCCAAATGATTACCAGACAGCCTTGTCCGGAGAGCCTGGCAACTATTTCAAACGGGCCATGGGACACCCTAAAACCACTTCCATCCGCCATATTGAAGAAGCCCACTCCGCATTTGGAAAATCAGAAGCCAGTGCAGGGGGAGGCGGGGCTGAAAAACAACAGCGAACCTTGATTGACACCTCTAATATTGTACTGGATGAAATTATTGAAGGCCGCAGAGATTGCTTTCTCATTGCCACCAGTGACCAGACCCACAGGTTTGATTCAGCCATTTACCGAAGATTTGTTGAAAAGGGCTGCATCATTGATATGTCCACCTATTGGATGAATAAGAAAAACTTAATAGAACTCATCTATCTGGAACTCAAACGCCACCAGATCCCGACCCGGTATAAACCCGACGCACCTGTTTTAGAAAAAGCAGCTGAAAAAATCTATGAAATATTCAAAGAACGCAGCCTGAAAATCAGTCCGGCTTATGTAAGAAAACTTATTGAATCAATCATCAATATTCGCGGGGACTTTATCATAGATTTTCTCAATCACAGTCTTTTGGTCAGAAGTGCATTTCAACTTGTGGCTAAAAATGTCTATGGTGAACTCTATTCCAAGGTGGTGGACCGCATGGACCGGGATGTTCAGTGGGATGAATACGTAGGAAACATTAAAGACAAATTTTCAGAAATGGCCAATAATTGCTTTAACTACGGAGTCAGTGAAGATAAGGGGGTGGTATTGACCGGCCCGCCTGGCAGCGGAAAGACCTTTTTGGTCAGGACCTGGCTTTCTTCAAACCAGAAAGTCCATGATATTGCAACCAGTCCCTCAGCCATCCAGGACGCGGGAAGCCCGGTTCACGGCACGGTGGCCAACCTTGAAAAGGTTTATGATATCGCTAAAATGATCGCTCCCACCATTATCTTCTTTGATGAGGGGGACGCCCTGGCCCCAAGGCGAAGCGGATCCGGAGGAGCCCCTGCCGACGTGCTGACCAATAAATTTTTAAATATTATTGACGGTGAAATTCCTTTAAACAAGGTATTTACAGTGCTGACCACCAACCGTTTGGATATACTGGATCCTGCGCTTATCCGGTCCAAGCGGCTGAAAACCCTTGAGATATCAGGCCACTTAAGACAAAAAGACATTGTTGAAATCATCCGCAAACAATTTGACGACATCCGGCACCAACGCGAATTTGAATTGGAAAAAGTCATTGAAACCGCACAGGGAATCTGTAATACACCGGCTGATTTTTCGTCCTTTACGGAAAAAGCCATTGCCCTTTGCAGCACCGAGTATAAGGTTCTCATTAAGCTGCGGCAGCTTCAAAATTCCACAAGTCTTGAAAAATGTGAATTCATTAAAATGAATTTCAAAACGATTTTGGGCATATTAGATACCATCAAAGCACCCGCTTTAATGAAGGTGGAGATCAAAAACGATCCCAATAATTTTGTTAAAGAATACCACAAAATTTTAGAGCTGGTGAACGGTATTCAATCAGAAAAAGATTATCCTTTGGTCCTCTCTCATCTGGAATCCGCCCAGAGGGAAATCTCCCAGAATCCAGTGAGAAAAGGCTCTATTCAATTAACCGAATTCCTTGAAACCGAACTGAGTCAGGAACCCCAGGTTGGATTTATTATCGGTGTAGGTGCAAGCGAAGTTTCCGGCATGCTCCTTCCCATTGCCACCAGTCTCACCGGACGGGTGGAAAGATCTCCCATCATTGTAACCGGAGCTGTTTCTTCATCGTCTGCCAATACGGCCCAACTGGACATGGCTGTTCAAATGACAAAACAGTCTGCCCAGGAAGCATTGACCATGATTAAAAACTATCTGCAGGAACTGATTCCTGAAATAAGTATCCCCTGGCTTTTGGGCGATTTTTTAAAAGACTTTTCACTGCACCATCAACTTCTTTCCGCCTCCTATAACGTGGGCGGCCCTTCCGCAGGCTATGCCCTGGCGTTAAATACTTTGTCCACGCTCTTACGGATTCCCTTGTGCAATGATTTCGGGATCACCGGTGCTCCCTGGACCAAAGGGGTTAAAAAGGCTGAAGTAGGGGGCTCTGTGATTATTGGCGGGCACCGGAAAAAAACCGAAAAAGTTTTATTATACCTTCGCCGCATGTTCATGCCCCTTCAAAATTACAAGGATCTTGAAGCCGAATTTTTAATGGGATACTGGAGTCAGAGCAAGGATGTAATTGCCGTAACCCATTTTGCAGAATTGATGCCTGAAGTCATTTTCCTGGATGACGGTCACAATAAATCTGTTGAAAAATTGATACAGATGCGGATCAAGCTTAAAAGTGAAAAATATTATGATGGGGTAAGAAACCAGGTGTTAAAGCAGGGCATCATTGAGACCAAAAATAAAATGAGGCATCATGCGGAAATAGAAATCAAAAAAAGAATTCATGCCCTCCGGGATTATCTCATGGATCCTGAAAGGGAAAAATATATTTCCCATGAGCAGATTTTCAATACTTATATGATGAAAAATTAATTAATTCTGTATAGTGAAGCTCACTGCCCTGTTGAGATTAATATCAATATACCGGTTGCCGAAACCAAATGCCTCATAAATTCGAATACTTAACTCAAAGGACTTGTGATGTTACAATTGTGTTTTAACGGAATATATTTATGACATATGGTTTAGTTATCCGGAGGACAGATGAACTATTCAGTTAAACAAAATTGCGCAATACCGGCGCAAGAGATATTTTCCACCTGCAAATCTATTTTAATGCCGCTTAACTACCGTATTGTCGAACAATCTGACACAACATTAATCTTTGAAGGGGGCGGTCTTGTCAGTACCAAACAGAATCCCATGTTGGGAGCCACTAAAATTGCAGTGATACGGGAGAGTATGACGCTTGAAGTCTATGCGCAAATGCATGGCGTCCGGTTCATGTTGTATTTTTTGCTGTTATTCCCTGTTCTTTTAGGATGTATTCTTGGCGGTATCTTCTATGTGCTTGGTATAGGGAACATCGGGTTTACAGCCATCGCCCTCTCATTGGCGCCCTGGATCATCCTTTCACCGTTGCTGGGCCTTTATATCAAGAAAAGAACCACCCAGGCATTGGATACCTTTGCCCACAACATTATTTTGGCCCACAACCATTCCTGATGTTGTCTTATCCATTTAATTATTTTAGTTTTTGGAATGTATTGCTGGGAATCACTTTATGGCAAATCGCAGAATAACGTTCCAATAAGCATATAGCCGTTTCTACGCCTCAAGGATAGAAACCGACTGATACTAAATCGATTTGCTTTTTAGTGATTCCATTTATTTATTTTAGTTTTTGGAATGTATTGCTGGGAATCACTTTAGCCGAATATTTAATGAAATATTTGGATTAGCGTAGATAGCCTTTTTAAGGGGAGACAAATTATCTTCATACCGCTTCCACAATTGAATCGAATCTTTATAAACAGGTTGCCTCACCTGGCAGGAACTTGCTGTTGCAACAGGTCTTTGGGTTTTGTAAAAAGACAGGCAGCCATCATCCCAGGGCAGGGAACAGAATTCAAGGAGTTTACGGGTTTCCTCTTCCTGATTTGATACAAGATTTTCATAGCTGATGTCATAAAAATAATGCGGTAGAGTATTTCGCCAATATGCCATCAGATCCAGGTACAACTTATAAAACTGTCCAAGCTCGGTCATGTCATAGGCATATTTAAGACAATTTTTACCTTCAAACAAATGCTTATAAATGGAAAAACAGGTGTCCATGGGATCTCTTTTGCAATGAATTATCCTGGCACCCGGAAGAATGAGTTTTATCAATCCGATCTGCATAAAATTATGAGGCAATTTGTCAGTAATATGTTCAGCATCCAATGATATCTTTCTGATGCTGTTGATATAGTCCTGGCCGGCTTTTTTAAATTCTTTTTCGACAGTGCGTATACTTTGGGGTGTAATTGCAGAAAACTGGTCCTGAACAAATCTTTTAGCAATTTTTTCAAGTATTTCCAGTTCACCGGCTCCAAAAACCAGGGGATGTGTCGCCAGGATCTGTTCAACCAGGGTAGTACCCGATCTTGGCATGCCGACAATAAAAAGAGGGGTTTTATCCGATATGCCATATTGGCTATGTTTGGAAAAAAGATCTGAAGAAAAAGTTTTTTTAATATTAGAAAAAACTGCTTGATCTTCTTCTATGTCATAATTATAGGATATGCGTTTCAGCCGGTTTGCCTCAATGAAAAATTCAATGGATTTTTCAAACATTTTCAAGTCTGAAAATGCCTTTCCCAGACCGAATCCGAGGAACATTTTATCCTTGTTGGAGATGTTCTGGTTGCTGTACAAGGTTTCCATAGCTGAAATATCATTGTCATGCTCTGTATGCTTTACTGAATAAGACAGATATTTGTGGGCCGGCGCAAAGTCCGGTGCAGCAGCCAAAGATTTTCTATAGCCTTCAATGGCCCGGTCCAGCAGCCCGGATTCCTGGAATGCATTGCCAAGATTGTTGTGAGCCAGAGCAAAATCCGGCCTGATTGCAACAGCTTTTTGATAACTTATAATGGCCATATCCAGTTGTCCTGATTCTTGCAGGGCAATGCCCAAATTACAATGAACATCAGCATTGTCAGGAATACTTGATAAAGCTTTCTGGTAACTCTCAACAGCTTTTTCAAGCTGCCCTGTTTCCTGGAGTACAATCCCCAGATTGTAGTGGGCCTCACCATAGTCGGGTTTGATTGAGATGGCTTGGTTCAAGCATACCATGGCCTTTTCCAAAAGATTAGATACTTTAAATGTAATCCCTAAATTCAAATGAGCCTGAACAAAATCAGGATCGAGCTCCAACGCTCTTTGATAACTTTCAATAGCCTCATTTATGCTTCCTGTCTCATTCTGGGCATTGCCAAGATTTTGAAATACCTGGGCAACACCATCATTGATTGCTACCGCTTTGTTATAATTTGCTACCGCTTTATCAAATTGCCCGGAATCATGAAATGCAAGCCCCAAATTTACAAGCGCTTCAAAATAATCCGGTTTGATTGACAACGCCTTGTTGTAACTTTCAATGGCGCTGACCAGGTTTTGCGATTCCTGGAATGCAGTTCCCATATTATAGTAGGCCATAAAAAAGTCCGGATTGAGTGAGATCGCTTTCTGATAACTTGTAACGGCGTCATTGATCCGGCCGGTTCCCTTGAATGCAAGTCCCTGTTTATTATATAACTCCGCAAAGTCTGGGGCGGCCTTAATGGCTTTTTGAAAAAATTGGATGGCAATATCATATTTTCCTACTTGCAAGCCTATGGTGCCAAGATAATGATTGGCATCCACATGATCCGGGTCCACTGCCAGAACTTGCATGTATATTTGCTCTGCCTCGGACAGCTTCCCTGCCTGATGATGTTTCAGGGCCATCTGGATGGCCTGGTTGATAGATACTTCGGTTCCAGGTTGATTGATTCCTGAATTCATGGGCTGCCTATTTTTATCCTTGAAATTACTATTATTTTTATCCGGCTTTTAAAATGGTTATAAAACAGCCACTGCGCTGTGACAATAGTTTATCACCGAACCTTCAAATCTTTTAGGACAAATTTCTTAAAAGGTGCGGCTGTTTACCTGTTGACTTCCAATGATGCGGGAATGAGGCACTTCAAATAAGAATTGTTCGCTGCCTGGGCAATAAAATCAAATTCTCTAAATGAAAATTTGATCCCTTTTTTGTCACTGGGAATTTTATAGATCAGACCCATGGGATGTCCTATGATCCTATTCTGATCATCAATTGTCATGGCCCGGATATGGAAACTTGTCCCATCCTGGCCAAGGTAGGTCAATGCAAAACTGACGGTTCTTTTATCTGTCGGCAAAATGCAAAGGGTATCCCCTGCTTTACAAATTTTTCTGATATAGTTCCCTTCAGCCATGACTTTCTCCCAAAAGTTTCAAACAAGGATATACTTAGAAAAAACTTCCAGTAAACATTACCACAGCCTGTCAAAGAGTCAACTTATCCAATCTTTTTACTGATTCTCACAATTGTTAAATGCAATTGAAAAACATATTTGTAAAAACCGTTATAGCTCCCCCATCGAAGACCACTAAAATTATTGCAGTCATGACTATGATACAAACCAATTCGCGATTGCCATAGCGATTGCTAAAATGATTTTTGCGGATGTTGAAAAATAGCTATATACATGTTTCAGCATTGTTTAATCAACTAATTTTCAACTTGGGTTTTCTGCGCCGGGATTACCCCGCCAACGCTGGCATCAGCCGTTTCACCCAAAGTGAGGAACGAACGGCGGGTGAAATCGGTCTGCATGCGCTTGTTAGATTGCGGTTGACCCCGATTTTTGGACCACTTGCTTAAGTGGAATCTGCGTTCTAAACATGGTAAGAAAGGACGCATGAAAATGACTCGTAAAAGAAGACA
>JAAEMC010001153.1 GCA_024225895.1 Desulfobacteraceae bacterium
GCTTCATCATATTTTGATAATGCGGCAAAACCTGCCTGCATAACGGTTTCATACCCATTAAAGGTACCGGAATGATACAGTGGAGTCTTGGTGTTCTCATGGCAATAAATATTCATGATTTCTTTTTTGCCGCCGAATACACCAATGGGCAGACCGCCGCCCACCACCTTGCCCACCGTGGTGATATCCGGGGTCACCCCGAATAATTTCTGACAACCGCCGGTATCAACCCTGAATGAAAAAATCTCATCAAAGATCAGGAGGACATTATTTTCCTGAGTTACTTTTCTGGCTCCTTCAAGATACCCGGGTTCAGGCATGACCACTCCACCGGCACCCAAAAATGGTTCCATTATAACTGCTGCAAGCTCAGCAGCATTTTCTTTAACCATTTTTTCAAGGGCGGTAAGATCATTATACGGCACCTCGAGCATATCTTCTGTCATGCCACTGGGGATACCGGCTGTGATAACATTTTTCTTTGTTGAAGCAGCCACACTGTCATGGGTGCCATGAAAGCCGCCTGACAATTTCAAAATTTTATCTTTCCCGGTATAAGCCCTTGCCGTTCTCATTGCAAAGAGCGTGGATTCGGTCCCTGAATTCAAAAACCGCACCCTGTCAAAACTCGGAACGCGTTCGCATAAGAGCTTGGCTAGTTTGTACTGGCCATCCGTAGGCGTGGAATACTGAGAGCCTTTGGCAATACCTTCCTGGACTGCCTTGACCACATCCGGATCACCATGCCCGTGAACCAAGGCGCCATAGGCATTGGTCACGTCAAAAAGCTTGTGGCCTTCATGGGTGAAAACATAGGCTCCTTCACCATGGGATATATGGATGGGGTAGGGTTTGAAATAACTAAGGCTCCTTGTGGCGCCGCCTGGAATATAATTGATTAATTTTTCGTGGCGTTCCTTTGATTGGGGAAATTTTTCTCTGTACGCCTCAAAAATCTGAGTCTCTATTTTTTTCTCAATCATCATTTAAATTCCTTTTTGCACGAAATTATTCTTTTTCATGGACAAGAATCAGTTCACCAACTGCAGCTTCGACCTTTTCTACAAATTCACCTGATTCAATCCGTGCTTTTAATTCTTCAAGGTGGTCAATATAAACCATGTCATAACTCAGGTACGGAAGGGTCTCACGAACCGCATCAAACATCACCTTGCCGGCAGGACCAAGTTTTTCCGGACCGCGAAGATCGGCTGCCTGGGCAGCACAAAGCAATTCAAAAGAAAGGATGTGGTTGGTATTTTCAACAATTTTCCTGGCTTTTCTGCCTGCAATCAGACCAAAGCTGACAATATCCTGGAAATCTTCTGTGGATGTGATGGACTGAATGGAAGCAGGCACAGCAAGGGTCCGGTTTTCAGCCACCAGGCTTGTAGTCATGAACTGTCCGCCCATAAGGCCCATCCTGACACCGGTGTCTTCTTTGCATAGGAAAGGAGGCAGGCCGGTACTGTGGTTTGAATCCATAAACCGATCGACTCTGCGGTCACTGACAACACCCACATTGACCATTGAAATACCCAGGCAGTCCATGACAAAAGAGATGGGCTGTCCATGAAAATGACCGTTGTGGATGAATGTATCCCATTCGGTAAATATCAACGGATTGTCATTGCTGGAGTTGAGCTCCCTTAATAATACTTCATGTGCATGGACGACCGCTTCTTTTGTGGGACCTATAAACTGGGGAGTACATCGTATGGAGTAAGCATCCTCAACCGGAATATCTGCAACAGAAATGCCATCATGTTTTTTCAAAACTTTCTGGAGTTCCTTGGAAAGTTCCTGGTCATCAATGGCCAGACCACTGCCGGCCAAGAGTTTGGTCAGGTTCATGGCAGTGGCATATTGGCCTGGATGATATTTTTGTTCATGGACTCTTACATCAAAGGGATTGGTCCTTCCCATAAGGGTTTCTATGGCAAAGGCCGCAATAATATCAGAATTTTTCAATGTATTGGTCGCCTCGGAAATAACTGTACAGGCAAGACCGACCATACCCGAGGTACCGTTGATCAGGGACAAGCCCTCCTTGGCATTCAGGTACATCAATTCCACACCGGCTGCTTCCATGGCATCTTTTCCCGGCATAACCTTTCCATTAAATTTTGCTTTCCATTCACCAAAAGCAACACTGGCAATACAGCCCAATGGTCCCAGATCACCGCTGGTACCAAGAGATCCTTTCCGGGGAACAACCGGGAAGACATGGTTGTTGACCATATCAAGATAGATCTTAAGGTTCTTTTCTTTGATCCCGGAGAAACCGCGGCAAAGGGAATTGGCCCTGGCAATCATGAATTTTCGAACAAGTGTATCCTCAAAAGGTTTGCCCACCTGGGTGGTGATGGTACGGACCAGATTTTTCTGGAAATCATTATCCCGATCTTTTGGCAAAAGATGGTCAACCAGACCGCCGCAGCTTGTGTTAACCCCATAGATACATTGTTCCTCATTAGCCCATTTTTCAACCAGCGTCCGGCAATCACGAATTTTTGGCCAGTTTTTATCATCAATCTCGACTTTGATTGACAGATCTTCCCCTGCTTTTATCAGTTCCTCAATTGTTAATGAATAACCGTCAAGAATGAGTGTGTTTTCTTTAATCGGCATGGCGTGCCCTCCTATATTAAGTTTAAGAGTTACAAAATCATTGAAAGCAGTGGCGACGGCCCAAGTTCAAAAAAAGGCAGGTTCCAAAATATAGCTGTCACATAGCTTTCTTATAGACAGAAAACCAGATCGCCAACTCTTTGTCAAGAATTATTTTTAATTTTATAAGGGAAATCTATTTTTTTTAAAAGATATTTAAAGTAATTCTCCTATAATAGATTTATTTTCTAAACTAAATTTTA
>JAAEMC010001154.1 GCA_024225895.1 Desulfobacteraceae bacterium
CATAAACAAACCAACAACATCAGCTGCATTGGCGGCGATGGAAAAAAACACATCGCTGAAATCAGCGGATCGTTTCCTAAGAAAAAAATCAGAGGACTGTTCATAACTCAAAATTTGTTCCCCTAAATCAATGAGTTGGGAAATATTAAAGCGCTCCTGGGATGCGGCAGACAAAAAGCTTTTTTGCTGTCCTTTTTTCAATTTCTCCACAAACGATATCATCTCTGAAAGTTCATCAGGATTTGAAGCATGAACTGAAGCAGATATAAAATCATTGAGCATCTGACCTGCGCCGTCGCTGGTTTTCAATTCTTCAGATAACTTGATATAGTTTGATACATCACTCTGTGATTTCAATGCGCCCTGGATAAACAGACTTCTATTTTCTTTTCCCAGGTCAGATGAAATTTGAAGCAGTGCTGTTTGATCCCCGTGGGATAGGTTTTCAAACATGGCCAGAAAAGGAGTCATCACTTCTTTTGCTGCGGCTGTGGCAGCCAAAAAATCAGAGCGGTTCTGGCGGTCAATGTTATTGGTGGCTGATGTAAATTCTTTTAATTGATCATCATTCAATTGGGCTGCCGCACTCTTGAAGTTTTTATAATTACCACTGGTAAGGAGGCCTTTCATGTAAATCAGTTCATCCACGTTTTCCTGGTCCTGGTTGGCAACCCCAAGTAAATAGGAATTGCGTTCAGCGCCGTTCATGGATTCAACAGAAGTTAAAAATCTATCAAAATCTGTGACATTTTTCGCCGCCCCATAAAGGAAAAGGCTTTTTTCCTGTCCAGACAGGGATGATGCAGTTTGGGTCAACTTTTCCAGAGTAGAACCTGAAGATTTTGCTGCTTCCAGATAATTGACCGTGTCCACCACAGACAGAGAGCTTACAAATTCGAAATCTATTTGGCCTGCCATATCCAATAAAGTGTCCATCTGCATTTCAGAATGGGTCGCAGAGGTGAGGAAGTCTGATAATTTATCCGGTTGGTTCTGTGCCATCCGGTCCAGGGTCTGGATAAATTTATCTTCAATTTGCGCCGCGTTAACTGCTGCCTTTAAAAGATTTGTTTTGTCATCCTCATTCATGGAAACAGCATATTGACTTACCCGGGTGATGGCATCTTTGCCGGCCAAGGAAATAAACTCAATAAAATTATCCAAATCCCTTCCCTGGATTTGTGTATGGACAAAATCCGAGATCTGGTTTCGTTGTGCTTCCTTCATAAAGCTTGTGGCATCAACAAAATCCAAGACACGGCTGCCGGCTTTTACTGCCGCAGCCAGGTAATTGTCCAGACTATCCGGGTTTTCAGTCTTCTGGATGGCATCATTGATTCGCTCATTGAACAGATCCAGATCATCTTCTGAAAAACTGGCAGCTTCCAAATAATGGCTGAGAGCTGTTTGACTTAACTTTGAGGCTGTCTCCATGGTAGTGGTCAATTCACCTGGTGCGTTTTCTATGGTTTCAAGGAAATGATTGAGATCTGTTTCCAAAAGACCGGCTGAAAAAGTTAAAAATGATGACAGGTTCTCTTGGGAACCGCCGTTTTCACCAAATATTCCTTTGGCTGTCACTAAAAAGGTATCGATGTCTTCCCCGGACATAAGGGCTGCGGATACAAAATCATCCCAATCCTTGTCACTTAAAACATCATGATAAAATTTAGCGGCTGCTCGAAGCTCTCCGCTGCCTTTATAAGAATTACCAAACGACTCTGAAATCATTTCATTTATCTTGATCAGTCCTTCAAAACGCTGGTTGATGGTAACGGTTACGCTAGGGGGCTGTGTCTTGGTTGCCGTATTGGCTGGTGTCAGAGTTGAACCGCCAACTGGGTGGGTTGGGGGAGTGTTGATATTGGGTATGAAAGTCTGACCGGTAATTTTCATAAAAATTCTCCTATATATGAACAGGGCTGATACAAAAAAATTACTTGATTACTCATCGACTTATCGCAATAAAACTTTATCGCTTTTCAAAAAATTTTTTGACCTGTTTCTGATCTGTTTTTGACCTGTAAGATAAACATTTATAATGTGGGAACCCCCCTTAAAAATAATCCAAGCCGCCTGATGAAAATTGACCATTAGAAAAAATTCAAGTAACATCGCCCGGGAAAGATAAAGAAGGAACAATATAATGATACGTATTTATGCCGACAGTGACTGGCTTGAGGTCAAAGAAATTTATGACATATCCAAGCCCGATGAAATGAAAGGGATTGTAAACCCCAGCCAAATTAAACCCCTGGCCGATGACGGCAAGATGCTCAAGGATTTTTTTAATTCAAATATCTGGGTGTATGAGCAGGATAATAAGATTCTCGGGTTCATTGGCCGCAGGGATACCGTCGTTTCCTGGCTATTTGTCCGCCCGGACCACAGAAGAGAAGGGATAGCAAGACAATTGATGGAAACATTGATTGCTTCCTTTAAAGGAGACCTGATACTCTTTCTTGTCAAGAGCAATACAGCAGCGTTAAAGTTGTATCAAGGCCTGGGATTCCAAATTCAGGATGAGTTTGAAGGCAATATGTATGGCCAAAAAATACCTGCCGTCAAAATGCGGTTGGACAATACGGATAATTAACCGGAGGAATTAATGTGAAATATGATTCAGACCAGGTCACCATCCAAACGATCAAAAAATTTATCGATTTCAAAGACAAAGCTGTGCTTGAAATCGGATGCGGCAGTGGCAAAACAGCATCCCTCCTGGCAAATAATACTAAAAAATATATAGGGATTGACCCTGATAAGACGGCCATTGAGACAGCAAGAGGACTATTTCAAAACGTAGATTTCCAAATTGGCAGCGGCGAATCCCTGGCATTTGAAAACGCGTCATTTGATGTTGTGCTTTTTACGCTTTCCTTGCACCATCAAAACAGTCAAAAGGCTTTAAGTCAAGCCAATAGAGTTCTTAAGAGAAAAGGATCTCTGCTGATTTTAGAACCATCCATCCATAGTGAATTTGAACAATTTTTCAAGCTGTTCAATGATGAAACCGAAGTCCTTAAAGAGAGCTTAAAAAACATCAAAAATTGTGATTTTCAACTGGAACAGCAAAAAAGCTTTGATGTAAAAGCCATTTTCACTGACCAGGATGATCTGCACAATTACCATTTTGGCCGGGATAAGATCACACCAGAGGACACAGGCCGTATTCTAGAAAAATTGAAACAATGCCGGCCCCAATGGACAGAACCCGACCCCATTGAACTGACCGATACCATCAATATTTTTTATCTGACCAAATAATTTGTGTGGTGGGCACAGAAATAATTTGTGCGGTGGTTACGGTGGTTCGCCCTTTAATGGGAGACCCCAGGCCGATTTCTTCAGAAATGGTTAATTTTTCGTTAAGGCAGCCAGATGCTTTCCCAGTAAAAAACCTTGTTCCATTACATCTTTATTTTCTTTAATTTCACCGGCTTTGTCGGCACACCCATAGACCATGCCTTCAAGGTTGGCCTGCAGGTATCGGCAGGTATCCTGAAAGGAACGCAAGGCATTCACTGCACCGGAGACAAAAGGATCAGGATCCGCGAAAGTCAGAATGACAGCCATGTTTTTCCCTTTAAATATATTTTTTTCGCCGCACCCTACGGCATAGAGGCGGTCGATAAATATTTTGGCCTGGGCACTGAAATTAAACCAGTATATGGGGCTGGCCAGGATAATGGCATCGGCTTTTGCCAGTTTCGGATACAAAGACTGCATTTTATCGTCAATTATGCAGCCGTTGGCTGACGGCTTCTGGCATTTCTCACAGCCCTGGCAAGGCTTGATGCCAAGACTGTTTAAATAAACGGTTTCTGAAACAGCACCAACGGCTTCAGCGCCCTTTACAACTTTGGCAGCAAGAGCGGCGCTATTACCTTTTTTTCTGGGGCTTGCCAAAACAACAAGTATATTGGATTTCATGGGTTTTTCCTTTTTTTTAATGCTTCGGGTTTATGGAGTAGGTTGCCAATGTTTCATTGGTGATTGAATTGAAAAGCTGAAGGGTTATTGGATACTGATTTTGTGCTTGTGCCTGACACCCCTTGATAAAATCCCCGCATGGATGTAGGGCGATCCTGCCGTTCATCAAGCCGCCGATCCTGCCTTCTAAAACACCTGTAATATCGGTGGCCATGGCACGGATCTGTGTGGCCTGGTTTGAATTTATTTTCAAAAACTCAATTTGCCTGATGCCTAAAGATTTATCTTGATGTACAACAGACCCTCCGGAACCAAAGTATTTAGGATTTAAAAAGGTACAGACAAACGCTGATGGGCCGGAACAGGAATCAGGAGGATTGAATATGGATAAAAGTCCGGCAAACCCGTCTCTTATCTCAAGGGTAAGTGCTTTATCCACAGAATCGTATCGAACTTGCGTTCTGCCTTTGCTTTTGCACCTTATCGGGCTTTGGCACAGCAGTTGAGATTCCTCTTCAAGGCAGTCGTACCAGAAATTGATAATCTTATACAAAAGAACTCGTTTGTTATCGATATAATAATTCTCTTCAGCACGGGCGTTCCAGGAAAATATCAAAAGCCAGCACAGGACGATACAGGATTTAAGTAAATTCTTATTCAGCATTTAAATATCTTTCGCAATTATTAACCATGCAGATGCCTGCTTTTCCAGCCATAGGAAGGCGCCTTGTTTTTCAAAGGCCCTTAATCTCCTGATTAACATGCACTTTTTCCTCTATTGTTTTTTGCGACACCACAATAAAACCCGCAGCCAGGCCGCATCCCTTTTTCTTGCCCTGCCTTTAAGGCTGAGCAGTAAATCTAAACTTTTCTATATAAAGGGACATGATAAAAAGCAATACAGGCCTGGGAAAATTGTTTAACCCCAACATTGGGGTTTACCCCAAATCCACCATCAAATTACATAACATGCCACAATAACAACAAAAAGGCATATCACCGGCCATCATCAAGGTGTC
>JAAEMC010001155.1 GCA_024225895.1 Desulfobacteraceae bacterium
CTGCAACCGGAATGATCCTTTTCCTTTTTAACAAAGGGGAAATCATCTTGATCCCGGCTGTACGGGTCGCAGGATCGGTAGAGGTCAAAAAAAAATTTTGAAGCTTTCCCCCCATACGGACAATGCGATCAAAAAGCTTTGGGTGGACCAGCATTTTTCTAAATACCAGGCGCTTTGCCAGGGATAATTTCAAATATCCGGTGATGATGGCACGGGCAGTGATAAATATTTCAACCGCGTTGACCCCGGAAGGACAGTTTGCCGCACAGGAACCGCATAGAAGACATTTGTTGAGCCGCTGGTTTACGCCGTGGGGATTGTCAAACATATTCTTGATCAAGGATTCCAGTAAAACCAGCTTTCCCCTGGCCACATCCGCTTCCTTGTGCGTCTGGTCAAAAAGAGGACAAACAGACTGGCACATACCGCATTTCATACATGTGACAAGCTGATCTTCCAGTTGGCGCATTTGATTTGAAAGCTCTTTGATTCCCGGCATCTTAATCTCCAATTATTTTACCGGGATTCAGGATATGATAAGGGTCCAGGGCGGTCTTAAGCCGCCTGGAAAAATCTATGGATGCGCTGCCGATCTCATTTTTTAAAAATGCCGACTTGGCAAGTCCTGTGCCGTGTTCTCCTGAAAGGGTTCCGCCAAGAGAAATGGCAGCATCAAAAATTCTTTCAATTGCCTTTTCAACCCTCTGCCATTCTGCTTTATTTCTCCGGTCGGTGAGGATGGTTGGATGAAGGTTGCCGTCTCCGGCATGGCCAAATGTCCCAATGGTCAAATCATAGGTTGCAGAAATTTTGGCAAGGGATTGCACCATATCCGGAATTTTGCTCCTGGGCACGGTGGCATCTTCCAATACCAAAGTGGGCTTTAGTTGAGCCAAAGCAGACAAAGCGCTTCTCCGGGCTGCCCATATCTTTTCCCGCTGTTCATCATTTTCAGCGGTTTGGATTTTGGTTGCCCCCTGTTTTTCACAAATTTGCACCACCTTTTGGGCATCTTCTTTTACCTGGCCCGGGTAACCATCCAATTCAATGAGCAAAAGTGCGCCCGCATCCGTGGGCAGCCCGGCATGACTGAAATCCTCCACCGCCTTTATTGTGATTTGATCCATAATCTCCAGGGTGGCCGGCACAATCCGGTCTGAAATGATCCTGGCCACGGTTTCAGAGGCGGCTTCTATGGATATAAATGCTGCGATGATTGACTTGCGGTCTTCGGGAAAGGGAATCAATTTTAAAATAATTTCATCCAGGATGCCCAGGGTGCCTTCAGATCCCACCATAAGGCCGGTAATATTATACCCGGTGGCGCATTTTACTGTTTTGGAACCTGTTTTAATATGGTTGCCCATGGCATCATAAAAGCTTAAGCCCATGACATAGTCCTTTGTCACCCCGTATTTTAATCCCCTTAATCCGCCGGCATTCTCCATGACATTGCCGCCCAAAGTAGAGACGGCCTGGCTACCCGGGTCCGGCGGATAAAAAAGGCCTTTGGCTTCCACCCGGGATGCCAGGCGGGCAGTAACCGCACCAGGCTGAACAACGGCATACATATCTGCTTCATTGATTTCAAGAATCCGGTTCATATGACCGGTCAATATGACAACCCCGTCTTTTTTGGGAATCGTACCGCCGCTTAAATTGGTACCTGCCCCGCGAACGGTGATGGCAAGCTTGTTTTCATGGCAGAGGGCAACGACATTGCCCAATTCCTTAGAATTTTCCGGCATGAGCACCGCAGCCGGGGTAACCGGATCAAGGGGAGCTGCATCATAGGAGTAGGTTACAAGATCTTCGGGCTCGGTTAAAACTTTTGCTTTGCCCACAATATCCTGGAACGCTTTATACAGGGTTTTTGATATCACAATTCCTCCTGAAAATTGGTATTACCAATAAATGAATTGGGAGTTATTTATGAAATGGTATTCTTTAATTTATTGTATCACTGCATTTAAATGTATTTATGAATCACAAACATAACTATTACTAATTAAAGGGTTAACAGATAATAATTCGATTTGCAACCCAAATAATAATTTTCTTCTTGACAAGTGAAAAATGATTAATTTATGTATGGTAATACCAATTTTAAAAAATACCAATAGGGGGCCATCCAAATGGATATCAACGAACCAATCATTCATCCAGATGAAATTTTAAAACTGGATGATGACTATTTTTGTTCCGATAATGTTTGCATTGTCAGCGGAGCAGGTACAGGTATCGGTCGGGCCGTTGCTTTGGCTGCCGCAGCCAATGGTTTGACGACGGTGGGCCTGGATATCAATGCCAAAGAAGGGGAAAAAACCAAACAGGTGGCTGAGAAGATGGGTGGAAAAATGGTTTTTATCCCCACCGATCTAACCCTTGACAGGGATATAAAAACCGCTGTTGAAAAGGCTGCTGCCCTGGGGCAGATCCGCTTTCTTGCCAATATCGCCGGCCTCCAGCACATTGATTCAGTTGAAAATTTCCCCATGGAAAAATATGACATAATGGAAAAACTCATGTTAAGAGCACCTTTTTACTTATCCAAACTTACCATCCCCCATATGAAAAAAGGCGATCAATGGTACGGCGCCATTGCAAACATGGGATCGGTCCATGCCCATATCTGCACCATGAACAAGCCGGTTTACAATATTGCCAAATTTGGCCTGCGTGCCCTGAGCCAATCCATTTCAGCCGAAGGCAAGGGAAAAATCCGTTCATTTACAGTCAGTAGCGGTTATGTAAAAACCCCGCTGGTCTTGAACCAGATCCCGTCCCAGGCAAAGCAGCGTAATATTTCCCAGGAAGCGGTTGTCTCGGATGTGATGATGGGAAAGTCCAGGGTCAAAGACATGATGCTGCCCGTGGATGTTGCCAATCTCTTTATTTTCGGATTTTCACGATTTTCGAAATACCTCGTTGGCGGGGATCTCC
>JAAEMC010001156.1 GCA_024225895.1 Desulfobacteraceae bacterium
CCTGGTCCAGGAAGAACTGTAAATTCAAGATGAAAATATTAAAAATACATTTTGAAAACATCAATTCCCTTAAAGGTGAATTCACCATTGATCTTGAAAAATTTTTATCAGACCAGGCCATGATATTTGCCATCATAGGCCCCACAGGTTCCGGGAAAACCAGTATACTCGATGCCGTATGCGCTGCATTGTACGGTAGAACCCCAAGACTTCAAAAACTGTCTGATATGTCTGAACTGATGACCCACCATACGGCCCAATGTTTTGCTGAAGTCACATTCTCTATCAATCAAAAGTCTTTCAGATCCCGATATGAACGCCACAGAGCCGGCAAAAAGGCCAATGGCAAACTCCAGGATCCGTCCATGGAGCTAGTGGACCTGGAAAAGAATACTATAATTGCGGCAAGCCGCTCAAAGGTACTCCTTAAAATTGAAGAAATCACTGGCCTGGATTTTAACCGCTTCTGTAAATCCATATTGCTGGCCCAGGGAAATTTTAATGCATTTCTCACAGCCAAAAGAGATGAGCGGGCAAAGTTGCTTGAAAAGATTACCAGCACACAGATTTATTCGCTCATTTCCGAAAAAACATATGACAAGGCCAAAGAGGAAAAATTAAAGCTTGTACATATTAGAGAGAAACTGGCCCAGTTCAAGCTGCTAAGCGAAGGTGACATACAAGAGATTCACAAAAATATTGATCAAAAAAAATCAGAGATTAAAGAGCTTAAACAAAATAAAGACTTCATTCAAAAAGAAAAAAGATACTTGGAAGACCTCAAAGAATGCCTGCAAATCAAAAAAAACTGCCAAAAAGAATTGGTTGATATTGAGTCTCAAACCGAGCAGGCGGCTTCTGAACTTGAAAAACTTGATTTTGCCAAAAAAACGATCCCTTTTATTGAGGGGTATGAAAGACTTAAGAATCTGAAACTAAAATGCAGTGACATCGAAAAACAACAGGCAGAACTTAATGCCCGCATTCCAGAGCTTGAAAAGGCTTTAGACGCCGCAAAACAAGAAAAGGAAAAAAAGGAAGATGAGTATTTATCCTTAAAAAAAGTCCAGGATGCAACACTCAAGGATATTGGTGAAATTGAAAAGATGATTCCACTTATCAAGGAAAGACTGACAGCTAAAAATCAAATTTTGAACGAAAAAATTGCCCTTGAGAAAACCATTGGAAACCTTTTTCAAGACTCTGAAACCTTATCACAAAATATCAAATCAAAAACCAAAGCATTGAATGCGCTTCAAAACAATTTACAATCTTTAAACAATAAAAATGTGGCACTGGAGAAAAAGAAACAGGTTTTGGGAAAAAAATCATCTTATGAGACACTTGAAAAAACCATTTCAGATCTTGAACAGGAACTCACACAGACAAATCATCTCAAAGACATGATGGGAAGTCTCTATGACAAACAAAAAATAATAGAAAGCCATTCCAGTGAGTTGTCATCTTCTTTAAATTTTCTCAAAAAAGAAGAGGCCTTGTTCACCCAAAACTCAACCAAGCTGGATGAGCAGAACAAAGACCTTGAAAACCTATATAAACAAAGGGAACTTGAAATTAAGATTCTTGAGCTTGAGGCCATGAGACAAGAACTTGTTAAGGATGAGGCCTGTCCTTTATGCGGATCAAAAACACATCCATGGCAAAAAAAACCACCCCAAAAAACCAATGTCACTTTAAGCATTGAAAAAAGTGAAAAAGAGGTGAAGCATCTATCAAAGAAAAAGGAGCAATCCCAAATAAAAATTGTCAACCTTAAGAACTGCATGGATGTGGCAAAAGCTAATATTGCAACAGAAAGCACCAAGGTTGCCAATCTTGAAAAACAAATCAGAAACAACCCCTTGAGTATTGATTCCATCACCCCTGATTCCCTTGATAAAAGGGTAAAGAGTTTATCTTTGAGTATAGATGAGCAAACCATTTTTTTGAAAGCCTTTAAGGATGTTAATGCTCAAACACACTCAATCCAAAACAAAATTACTCAAAAAAAGGAAACCACTCATGCGTCACAGCTTGACCTGAATCAAAAAATAGCCGATCAGAAACTCATTCAAACTGAACTGAATTTTAGCAAAAAAGAGGTGGCAGCCAGAGAGAGCAAGCTTTCGGATATTGATAAAAAAATGTCTCAGATTGTCTCAGAATTAGAGGACGTCAAAGGATTACCGGGCATGGAAACAGATCTTTCCAACCCTGCCGGGATTGAAAAAGTTATAAATGCCACAAAGCAAAAAATGGAACAGGCTTTAAATGAAAGAAAATCCCAGCTAAACCTCATTATACAAACCATACATGAAACCCGTGCTGCAGGTGCATCCCACAAAAAGGAACTTTTCCGGGTAAAAGGCGAACATAAAAAAACACTCACTCAAAAAATTGAACAAGCAACTGCCTTTGAAAATGAAATTCAAACAGCGGGATTTTCTGATATGGATGCCTTTGAGACACACCGGCTGCCTAAAGAAGTTTTAACTGAACTTGAAAGAAAAAAAACAGAACTTTCCAATGCCCGCATCAAGGCCGCAACCCTGCAGCAGAACAATGATGGGAAACTTACAAAACTGATGGAAAATCCAGTTACCAGAAAAACAGATGAAGAACTTGAATTAGAGGACACTAAGCTTGAAAGAAAAATTGATGAATACTTTCGTGAACAACTGGCACTGGAACAAAGGGTTTTAGAAAATAAGACCCGGAAAAAAGCACATGAAGATATCCTTTATCAGGAAAAAAATCAGGCAGATGAATGCGGTAATTGGGAATATCTTAATTTTCTTATCGGACAAAAAGATGGCGCTAAATTCAGGATGTTTGCCCAGGACCTGACCCTTCAAAGGCTTATCTTAAAAGCAAATACCTATCTTGAAATGTTCAGCAACCGATACCTTCTAAAAAAAAATATAGATGAGGAACTGGGTATTACAGTGGTGGATACCTTTTTTGCAGATCGGATCCGCCCCATTGACAACCTGTCAGGCGGAGAAACATTCCTGGTAAGCCTATCCCTTGCATTGGGTTTATCAGACATCACCAGCCGTGATACCAGCATTGATTCTTTGTTTTTAGATGAGGGGTTTGGCACACTTGACCAGGAGACGCTGGAAACAGCACTCTTTGCTCTTGACACCTTGAACACCTTTGGCAAAACCGTAGGGATCATTTCCCATATTGAGTCATTAAAAGAAAGAATTCCCTTGAAAATTGAAGTCATTCCCGTTTCTGACGGTACCAGTAAAATCAATCTGGTTTCCTGACCTCATAGATTAGCAATCCCTGTTTCTGAAAATTGGCAAGCAGCATTTCCACATCTTCCCAGCTCTCTTTTTCAACGGCACACTCGTGACGAATCTGATCTGAGTAGTCGGTACGTTCGATGCCGGCCTGATACTTTTTCAGGTGATTGACCAATGTATCATTAAATGAATAGGGAACCATGATTTGAAACATTTTTATATGAACAAGTTTTATGAGGGGTTTTTGTGCCAGGGCAAGTTCAACTGATTCGGCATATGCGTCAATCAAACCTCGGATGCCCAGTTTTACCCCCCCAAAATATCGGGTTACCACAGCGGCGATCTGGGTCATATCATGACGCTGTAATGTATTCAGCATGGGTTTTCCCGCTGTTCCGGCAGGTTCTCCGGCATCAGAGCAATGAAAAATCTGGCCGATCTCCCCTACTATGTATGCCCAGCAGTTATGATTAGCGGTTTTATTTGCCTTTGAAGTTCCGGAAATGAATTCTTTTGCAGTTTCAATGGTTTTGACAGATTTTAATGAGCAAATAAAGGTGGATCGCTTTATTTTTATCTCAGCCTTTTGCTTATCCGCGATGGTATAAAATGCAGCTTGTTTGTCTTTGCCCATATTTGCAACCTTTTCCTGCCAAAAACATTTCCTGGCCCCTTTTAACCTAAGCCATAAAATAAATCTACCCATTTAACGTTTCAGGGGAATCATAAAGAATTTATCTGGATTAATGTTTGGGACTGCTTGACAGCTTTTGATAATAAATTTATCATAAATTCATCATTAATATACGCCAAAAAATATAAGGAAAAAATAAATAATGGATCCCAACGCAATATTTGATGCTCTGCGCAAAAAAATTATCCACTTGGAACTCGCTCCTGAAAGCGTCCTGAACCTCAGTGAACTGGCCAAGGATTTTAACGTCAGCAGAACGCCCATAAAAGAAGTTTTGATTGCTCTTCAGGCAGAGGAATGGATCATGCGTCAGGGATCCCACTTTATTATCACTCCCTTGAGCTTAGAGAGAATTAGGGAAATCACTGAAATAAGGATGATCCTTGAAGTCCGGGCCAATATTTGGGCCATGCAGCGCATAACGGGCCCTGAACTGGAAGGGCTCAAAAAAATAAAGGAAAAAATAGGCACATTTACTGAAAATTCATCCAATCAGAGTATTGTGGATTTTGATTTTGAAATTCACCATTTTGTTTTCAAGGCAGCAAAGAACACCCATTTGGCTAAAATACTCGAGCGGCTCTTAGGCCACTATTTACGGTTCTGGCTCTCCATTCCCCGCCAAATTGACCACGATCTCTTTTTTATGGAAGCTTTGGAACTCATTGAGGCCATACACAAAAAGGACGAAGCCATGATAAATGAATGCACCACACGGCATATCCAAAACTCGGTAGCCCAGATCATGGGGACCAGGTAATCTCATAAAACTCTTGACATGCATTTTCAATAAATTTATTTTAAATTCAATGTGAATGCATACGTGATTAATTTTTTTCCGGAGGGTATTTATGGACGATCTAATTTATCTTGATAATGGCGCAACTTCTTATCCCAAGCCCGAAGAGGTATATTTATTTATGGATCAATTCTACCGGAATAACGGTGTCAGTCCCGGCCGTTCAGGGTATGATTGCTCCATCAAAACAGGGAACCTGGTGGAAGATACCCGAAAAATATTGACAGAATACTTTAACGGCACCGATCATAGCCGGCTTGTCTTTTCCATGAACTCAACTGATGCATTGAATATGGCGATCTGGGGACTTTTAAAACCTGGTGACCATGTCATTACCACTAATCTGGAGCACAATGCTGTCCTTCGCCCATTGCATCATATGTCCCTTAATAATGAAGTTGAAGTAGATTTTGTACCCTTTGATGAAAAAGGATTTGTCAACCCGGATGATTTCATTCCCTTGTTCAAACCCAATACCAAACTGGTAGTAGTAAACCATGCCTCCAACGTTATCGGGACTATTCAGCCTGTGGAAAAAATTGGTAAACTTTGCCGGAAAAGAGGGATAACCTTTCTGGTGGATGCATCACAGACCGCGGGTAAATTAGAGATTGATATTAAAAAAATGAATATTGATATCATTGCCTTTACCGGACACAAATCCTTGCTCGGTCCCACTGGCATAGGAGGCTTGTATGTGGGTGACGATATTGTGATCAAGCATACTCGCGCCGGCGGAACCGGTGTAAAATCAGCCCAGCGCCATCATCTTGAAGAATATCCATATCGCTTGGAATATGGAACCATGAATACTGTAGGCATTGCCGGGCTATATGCAGGGATAAACTGGGTGATGAAAAAAGGCATTGAAAAAATCCACACCCTTGAAATGGAACTGACCCGGCAGCTTGTGGAAGGATTTTCAAAAATTGACGAAGTTACCACCTATTGTGCCGACGACTTAGCCGACCATATTGGCGTCTTAAGTTTTAATGTAAAAGGAATGGAGCCCGTCAATACCGGAACCATTCTGGACGGCGAATATAATATTGCGGTTAGAACAGGTCTTCAATGCGCCCCCATGGTCCATGAACAACTGGGTACGGATAAGCTCCATGGTACGGTCAGGATGGGATTTGGACCCTTTAATACACGAACACATGTTCAAAAAGCCATAGATGCTGTCAAAGAGATTGTCCGGTATTACGTAAAATAGTCACATAAATTGAGGTATCTTCGAAATTCCGATTCTATTGTTGGATATCAGGGAACACAATCTCACTGATTAACTTAATTTATCGTGCATTGAAATTGAGTATAGCTGTTATTGGTAATGAATTCGCTTTTCCACTAAAGTAAACTGAATAATAGTGATAATAGCCAGAATGATCACCAGCACTACCGTCAAAGTTGCAGCATAACTTGTGTCCCAGAAACTGAAAGCATTCTCGTAAATATAGTATAAAAGAAGAGAGCTTGCATTGTCCGGCCCCCCCTTGGTCATGATCACAAGGTGGTCAACCAGCTTAAACGAATTGATCACAGCATTCACAGTGACAAATAGAGTAGTGGGCATCAGCAAAGGAAAAGTCACCCGCCTGAAATAATACCAGCCGGACGCCCCTTCCACATTACCGGCCTCCCTGAGTTCAGGCGATAATTGCTGGAGGGCGGCAAGATAAAAGACCATA
>JAAEMC010001157.1 GCA_024225895.1 Desulfobacteraceae bacterium
ATGGGAAGTGATACGGGATATTTTTTATGATCTGTTTGGTTCAGTAAAGCCCAATACAGCCCATTACTGCCTGGCTGAAATGGAGGCAAGCCAGCAACTGGCTGCTGTAATCACCCAGAACATAGACAACCTGCATTATGATGCCGGCAGCAAGGTGGTCCATGAGTTTCACGGATCATTAAAAAAGCTGATCTGCATAAAATGTAAAGCCAGATACGGCATTTTACAGGTGGATTTGAATAACCTTCCACCTGAATGCACAAAATGCAGCGGCACACTAAAACCAGATGTTATCTTTTTCGGGGAAGCCATCCCGGAGCCGGCCAAGACCAATTCCTTTTCTGAAGCTTCAAAGGCTGACTGCTTTATTCTGATCGGCACCACCGGGACTGTTGCACCAGCTAATATGATCCCCCAGATGGCCAAATCAAACGGTGCTAAAATCATTGAAATCAATCCAAATCCTTCGGCATATACAAAAACGGTTACTGATATTTTTATCCGGGAAAAAGCGACCATTGGTATGGAAAACTTAATGGAGGCGTTGGATGCACAATAAGAGGAGAGTATGAATGTCTGACAATTGCCTGTTCTGTAAAATTGTAAACAGAGAAGTTCCAAGCGAATTCTTGTATGAGGACGAGACCTACGTTGTATTCAGAGATATTAACCCCCACGCGCCGGTTCATCTGCTGCTGGTTCCCAAAAAATGCATCAGAAGTATTAACGATTTGAAAGATGATGACCATAAAATTGTATCTGGCCTTTTTATGCTGGCAAAAGAGATGGCAAAACAAGAAGGGGTGAATAATTCAGGCTACAAATTGCTTTTTAATGTCGAAAAAGGCGGCGGGCAAGAGATCTTCCATCTTCACCTTCACCTGTTTGGTGGATGGAAACGATAAACCCTTAACCTAAAAATTGGGCAAATACCATGGACACTCTACCAAATGTAACCCAAGATCCTGTGCCGGGTGAATCAATGGTTTGGTATTGCGGAGATTGTATCCGGTTTGTGTTAACTCTTTCACATAAATCAGAAGGTGAAGGATGGATACGGACCAATCTCGGTTCTGCTGCCATATCGCGCAAAGAGACCATAAAACGGGTTGAGAAGAGTGAAATTAAGCTGGATGAAGCATGGTATGATATTAAAATGCTGCAAAAGGATGATCTGACCTTTGAGGTTGTCCTGCCCTTGAATGAAATCGGCCACTTTGCAGCCAAATGTTTTTTTCTACCTAAAAACAGCGCTTTTCCCATATGGCCTGAAGGTAAGAACTTTATCTTGAATGTGGAGCCGGCCGGTACCTGCTGTGCCAATATTATTTACAACGCTTTTGTCCGGCAGTTTGGAAGATCAAAAACATCCCATGCTCAAGATGACCAACTGTCTTCCACAATCGAAGCCATGGATGAAAAAGGGTATACGGTTATTCCCGAATCCGGTAAATTCCGGGATTTGAAAAAGGAAATTGATTTTATTTTTAACACACTTGGATGCCGTGTTCTGCATCTTTTACCCATTCATCCGACTCCCACTACATTTGCCAGGATGGGGAGGTTCGGCAGTCCCTATGCCGCATTAAATTTTACGGAAGTAGATCCGGCACTTGCCGAATTTGACCCGTCAGCCACTCCCTTGGAGCAATTTATGGAGTTAGCTGATGCTGTACATTTTCACAATGGGTATCTGTTCATGGATATTGCTATTAATCATACAGGCTGGGCTGCCTCAATCCATGAAAGCCATCCGGAATGGCTGGTACGCGGAGAAGACGGGAAGATTGAAGCGCCGGGCGCATGGGGTGTGATCTGGGCAGATTTAACAAAGCTGGATTATTCTAATATTGATCTGTGGCAGTATATGGCGGACATCTTTCTTCTCTGGTGCCGGCGGGGCGTTGACGGGTTCAGGTGTGATGCCGGATACATGATTCCTGTAAATGCTTGGGAATACATTGTGGACAAGGTGAGGCTTCAGTTTCCTGAGACCCTGTTTTTTCTCGAAGGTCTGGGCGGGCCCATAAAAACCACCTGTGATATCCTGGGTAAAGCCAATTTTAACTGGGCATATTCCGAATTGTTCCAAAACTACGACAGGGAGCAGATATCTTCATACCTGCCGGGGGCTTATGATATCTCTTCAAAATATGGACATACAATTCATTTTGCCGAAACACATGACAATAACCGTCTGGCATCCGAGTCTCAGCGTTATGCAAAAATGAGGACATCTCTTAGTGCCCTTTTCAGCGTCTGCGGCGGGTTCGGTTTTGCCAACGGGGTGGAATGGTTTGCTACAGAGAAAATTGACGTTCATGAAGCTGTAACCTTAAACTGGAAGGCAAAGGAAAACCAGGTGGATCATATTGGACAGCTCAATACGATCCTGAAATATCATCCATGCTTTTTTGATCGGACCAAGCTTAAACTCATTCAGAAAAATCAATCCAATTGCCTGGTATTGCTTCGGAACAATGTACAAAAAGATATAAAACTTTTAATCCTGGTCAATCTGGATTGTGAAAATACAGTTGAAGCTTTGTGGCATCAAGGAGATGCTCAAATGACTGCTGACCGTTATTTTGATCTTTTAACCGGCGCTGCAATCAATGTTGAAAAGGTGAATGAAGATTTTTTCATACGTTTGTCACCTGGTGAAGTTTTGGTCTTAAGTGATGATATAAGTGAGATTGAAACCCTCCAGCAGCATAAAGCAAAAAAAAGCCGGGCACCAGAACGGGTCTTGCATCAAAAATTCAGAGATAAAGTCTTGAAAATACATACAGTATTTAATGGATACACTGATGTTTCAAGGCTGGATGTGGATAAAGCTGCCTTGAAACTGGCGGCTGATCCATTGGAATTTATCCGCTCCTGTAACCATAATTCAAAAGAGGCCGGGGCGGTTGTTTTTCATTGGGATAGAGATGTTAACCGGCAGGTCATGGTGCCGCCCGGCTTTTTCCTGGTGGTTATGTCTCCGAGCGGATTCAGGGCGCAGCTTATAGATAAAAGGAAACAGGCAGGAACTATACTCGGATATGAAGAAGGTTTGCCAATTAATGGCAATAAAGGTAATTTTGCTGTATTTTCGCCGCTTGCAGTCAGCAACCAGCACAGGGAATTGCAATTGAATCTAAGAGTCCTTGATAAGGACGGAACCCGTCGTGAAACAGCACCATTACTCTATCTTGCTCCTTGTGAATCATTGGTAGTCAGATCATCATTTTCTCGTAAAGAGATAGTTCAAACCCCTTATTTAAAGCTTCTGGGAACTACCAATAAGGGTGGCATGATGCGTGCCGCTGCCTGGTGGGGAAAATTAGACAGCCGATACGATGCTATTTTGGGCGCCAACCTAAGCAGCCAAATGCCTGAAAACAGGTGGATGGTTTTGTCCAGGCTACGGATATGGGGGGTATATCAGGGATATTCAAGAGAGCTTGCGCCGGACTGCCTTGTGAATTTTAACTTTTCCTATGACAATACCGGCAGATGGCGTTTTCACATCCCCACATCTGAAGGCAAGTATTATGTTTTAGAGTTAATCCTTAACCTTGATACAAAAGAAAATAGAGTCATTTTAAATATTAAACGAACGAAGAAACCTCCCAAGGCAAAGCGGTTTCTGGCTGATTCAAAGCCGGTGAACATTATTATCAGACCGGATATCGAAGACAGAAGTTTCCATGAGACCGTCAAGGCATTTGAAGGGGCGGAAACTGCCTGGCCCGATGCCATTGAGCCCCAAGAAGATGCATTCTTTTTTCAGCTCTCAACCGGGAAAATATTGAGTTCAAAGATATCAAACGGCAAGTATATCCATGAACCGGAATGGCATTATATGATTCATCGTCCATTTGATGCCCATAGGGGTCTTGATGCGGAATCAGATCTGTTCAGTCCAGGATACTTTTTGGTTTCCTGCAAGGGGAATCAGCAGTTAATGCTTCATTTTTCAATAGGTGATTCAAAACAAGATCTGTCAAAAGTTGATCAAAAGACAGGTATTGATCCAACCAATGGATTTGAAAAGGAATATACGCTGCAAGAAGCTGTAAATTCAAGTCTTTTGGCTTTTATCGTCACAAGAGAAAAACACAGAAGTGTTATTGCAGGATATCCCTGGTTCCTGGACTGGGGCAGGGACAGCCTTATTTTTTGCAGAGCCCTGATTGAACTTGAACGGTTTTCAGAAGCTCGTGGTATTTTAAGGTTGTTTGGGCAATTTGAAAACAATGGGACATTGCCCAATATGATCTGCGGGAAAGACGCGCAAAACATTGAAACATCTGACGCACCGTTATGGTTTATTACCTGCTGTAAAGAGCTTGTTCAAAAGCAGGGGAACCACGCATTTCTGGAAGAACAACTGGAAAACCGGACTATAAAAGATATTATTTTATCCATAGCCAACTCCTTGATAAAAGGTACCACAACAGGTGTTGTCGCCGATCACGATACACTGCTTTTGTATAGCCCTTCCCATTTTACATGGATGGATACCAATTATCCTGCCGGCTCACCTCGGCAAGGATATCCTGTAGAAATTCAGGCATTGTGGTATAATGCATTATGCTTTATAAAAGATATTGAGAGCAAAGCCCAGAATTCCCAATGGTCAGACAGGGCAAAAAAGGTTAAAAAAGCGATTAATGAGCTTTATTATTTAAAAGAGCTTGGATTTTTTTCAGACTGCCTGCACTGCAGTGGACCTGTTGGTGCAAAGCATGCCTCGGCAGACGACGCCTTGCGGCCCAACCAGCTTTTTTTGATTACCATGGGAATTATTACAGATAAGCTCCTGCTATCCAGATGTGTTGAAACCTGTATGGAACTCATTGTTCCCGGCGGCATCCGAAGTCTTGCAGACAGGCGTGTCTCATATCCTTTAGCGATTTATCACCAGGATGAGCTGGTTAAAGATCCTCATTTTCCATATTCAGGAGTATACAAAGGAGATGAGGACAGTCAAAGAAAACCGGCCTATCATAATGGTACTGCATGGACATGGCCGTTTCCTGTTTTTTGTGAAGCCTGGGCAATCGCATTTGGTAAAAAAAGTCATTCCACAGCCTTGGCCTTGCTTGGCAGTGTTATTCATTTAATGAGAAAAGGCGCGGCAGGATATATTCCTGAAATACTTGACGGAGATTATCCCCATACCCCGAGGGGGTGTGATGCCCAGGCCTGGGGTTCCAGTGAAGTTGCAAGGGTTATGCATAAGCTGTTAAGTCCCTGACGGCGCCTTGTCTTCAAATTTTATAAACCAGAGGTCTTAAATGCTGTTATTAAAAGAGATTGAAGGAGAATAAGATTAAATGGAAAGAATGCAGATTTATAAAGTATACCCTGCAATACCAGACCCTTTATCTTTTTTGGATTATCTGGCCCGCAATCTTTGGTGGTGCTGGAATCCGGAGGCCATTGAGCTTTTTCGGAGAATCAATCCCACGCTTTGGGAAAAGGTGGGGAAAAATCCTGTAGCCTTCCTGTCCCGAATTTCCCAGCGAAGATTTGATGAACTTTCAAAAGATGACAGCTTCTTGGGACATCTGACAAGGGTAAAGACCAAATTTGAAGCCATGTTCTCCCAGGTCAGTGATTTCAAGGATTTTGAAATGGGTGCAAAAGAAACCATTGCCTATTTTTCAATGGAATTCGGTTTACATGAATCTTTGCCGATTTTTGCAGGAGGCCTGGGTGTTCTGGCAGGCGATCATATCAAGGCCGCTTCCCTGCTTGGCATCCCTTTAACCGGCATTGGTCTTTTTTTCAGGGAAGGGTATTTCAGGCAGTTCCTTGATCACAACGGCTGGCAGCAGGAAACTTACCCGGAAAATGACGTTTTTGATCTGCCTGTCCAGAAGGTAACCGACAATTTTGGATATGAAATTACTATTGAGGTTCCCGGTCCCCAGGGCGTTATTAAGGCCTGTCTCTGGCAATTGCGCATCGGGCGGGTAAAGCTTTTACTTTTGGATACTAATTTGCTG
>JAAEMC010001158.1 GCA_024225895.1 Desulfobacteraceae bacterium
CTCTTATGCTGCCGAAGGAGATTCAAATCCGATCCAGGAGGTGTATCTGTCCGGCAATACTTTGGTTAATGACAGATCATCGGGTAATGGAATCAGAATATCCGGTACGCCAACCGCTGTTATTGTTAATAATATTTTTGATAATATGGATAATGCTGTTGAGGGTAACGCAACTATTTTGGCCGATAATATTGACAGCAATGCCAATGGGTTTGTGGACAGGGCCAATTTTGATTTTCATCTAACCTGGGACTCTTTGGCAAAAGATTTTGCAGGAGATCCCGGCACAGCTAATGGGGTTGACTTAAGTCCTGTGTATGAGTATGTGCATCCACTCAACCGGAGAAACAGACCACAAAATGATGTTTTAGATGCAGGTGCGTTTGAATATGGAGGGGATGATTCTCCAATGGTTGATTTTGACTATGATAATGATGTTGACGGCTTTGACCTGGCAGCTTTTTTGGCAGCTGAATATTATACAGATCCGGAAAAATTAGCTGCTCTGATTTCTTGCTTTGGCTGTTCTTCCCTACAGGATTGCGGTTTTTCGGAAAACATGTTTCTTGACTGAAATCTGGGCAGCAATACGGATTGGCCTGGATGGACCTGGTACGCAGGCCGAATTCCTGGGGTACTGTGGTCTGGACACGTTTCAAACTTCCTGATGCAATAGAACAGAGCCATAACCAAATCTTTTTTGCCATAAAAGATGTTTCTGTTGGCGGAGCTCATACGGGAACCCAATGGCCCTGGAATAAAGGCGATGACCATGACGCACCGACTGATTACATCAGAACCATTGATTATTCTTTGCGGCAATAGATGAGTATTTATAACTTAGGGCATTTGATAAAGACAAAAAAATAACTTCACGCCAATTCATCTTAATTTTTATACTGATTAATCCCAGTACCATAGTGCCGGCAGGGTCTGATTTTAATGGGAATCTGGATGTAGATGACCAGCTTTTTCATGGGCGGCCCGACAGGAAAACCCGACTCAAAACATTTTACTAAACTCTTCTTAGTTGATAATTTTGTCCAACAAGAGTCAAGTGAAGATTTGACCCCTTTTTTTTAAATAACCCTGTGTTAAAAAATGACTCAAGACACAGACCATCCACCCAATGCATAAAGCAATCACAGGATCAAGGCTCTGCCAGCCAAATACCAGCATCCCCCATCCGTATAGAACCCATTGAATAAAATAAATAATGGTTACATTTTTGCTCCAGAAAAACAAAATATTCTTTAACGTGTCTATACGTAGTTTTCCAAAAATGCTTTTGCAAAAAAACAACCATATAAATACAAACCCAATGATAACCATATGTACGGCAGGACCACTTCTGTGATAGTCTCCCTGTACAAAAATTTCATTGGAAATACTCGTCCATAAAACTGTTCCTGCAATGATAAGCACAACACCGATTTTAAAAAGAAAGAAGAAATAATACTCATTTTTCTCATCAAAAATAGGTGCATGAAGATACATTCCAATAATTGGATAAATCACCCACGGGAATAAAGGGAAAAAGACAAACGCCTGCTCACCCCACAATAAAGAAACAATAGGATAGGATGGAAACAAACCCCAGATCAGTGGTGAAATAAAGGCTATTAAAACAACAATGACCACCCAAAGTTGTTTAAAAGGCAAAAACTGCCTGAGAAGGGCCATAATAATCAGGGATAACCCCGCCATTTGCAGGATATCGACAGAAAATAAGAGTGCGTTTGCGCTGATTGGACTTGGGAATTTAAGACCGGTTAATGTACCAATTGTAAGCGGAATAAAAAATCGAAAGCAATTTAAAATATACCCCAGAGCTAATAATTTTATCCCTCTGACAAGGCCATATAAAACCCCTTTGTTTTTGGCCTTCATGAAAAATATTCCCATTATGACCATAAAAACAGGAGCTGCCGGAGCGGTCCCGAGCAGTAAAACAATGCCACCCAAAATCGATCTTTCTCCACCATCAACAGCATAAAAAATCATTGCATGCTGCCAGATCATAAAAAGGATAGCAATGCCTCGAACAAAATCGATGTATTCTATGCGCTGGGAGCCGGTCAGATTGTTTTTCATAACAACTATTTGGCTCTTTATTTTAATTTAGTCAATACGATTTTTCAATTCCACACTCAAAACCATATTGTTAGCTGGGGCGACTCGCACGCAGTATTTTGCCTGTTGAGATTTTCATCTGATCCCTTTCTTTTCTTTCCCTTTGAAATGGACAACTCCTAATTCGCATTGTTATGAGGCATTGCGAAAAGGTGGTTCGGGGAGTCCAGCGCCGTGACCAACCTGTCTTTGCGCCTCTTGCTCTGTCGGGCGACCAATTTGAGCGTTTTGTATTACACCACCTGCAGATCCGCTACTAATCATTCGGTAAACCATATCTTTCGTTGTCCCTCGCCAGAGTTTGACAATAATACTCTCGTCATCCCCTACTGCCTTGGTTACCATTTCTTCACTGGTTGGGTTTGTTAGATAACTTTTGATCATCGTGTCAAAGTTGTCCTCGATAGGGTCATTGTTTAGGTAAGCATCGGGTGTATCCAAGACCTCTGTCTTAAATGTACTAACCATTGTGATATTCTCCTTTTTTTGAATATCCTTTGGAATCAAGCAATGCTGTTATACCTCCGTTAAAGAATGGCCA
>JAAEMC010001159.1 GCA_024225895.1 Desulfobacteraceae bacterium
GGAAAGGCGAATCCGTAATGATTATTTGCAAAGTCTTTACCAACCAGAGCAACATCAGAATTATTTTTCGCATAATAAAGCAGACCTGGCAGATCGTAAACGACGGCATCAACTTCTTTCTTGCGTAAAAGATCATATGCTTCCCTGATGGTTGGCACACTGATGATAAAGGCATCATATTTACGCAAAACATCTACTGAAAAAGTACCTGCTTTAGTAGCGACAGCTTTATCTCTCAGATCCAGAGGAGAAGCAATTTTTGATTCAAGCACTTCAATATCTCGAACAATGAAAGCAGCGTTAATGGGTGCGATGATAACACTAAGCAGTACAACGCCAAAAAGGAAAATCGGAATTGTAATGAGGCGGCCCGTGATCTGTTTGGGGTATATGTCACCGAAACCGATGGTCGTTTTAATCATCCAGGCGCACCAGATCGCATCCGGGTAACCGTCTTTGAAATTCCGGCGTATAAGATTGGAGCCTCTTTCTGCTGTCCAGAGTAAAAAACCCACAAATAGAAGGGATCCGAAAAGCCATAACAGCAGGCTGGCTATTTCCCAGGTAAATAATTTGCTGATAATGAGCGGTACAATGGCCTGGGTGGTTACATTTTTTCTTACAAGAATACCTAAACCCGCATTAAATGTGGGGCTTGAGAAATCCATTACCCTTTCCCGTTCAGCAGTAATGGTGATACCGCCAATGGCGAGATCAACTTTGTTGTTTTTCACATTAGCCAGTTTTGTTCTGAAATCACTGAAAACAAATCGATAATTCCAGCCGTTTGCGCGGGCGATCTTTTCCCAGAGATCAATGGAAAAACCTTGAGCGGATTTATCATCGCCTATAACAAAAGGTTCATAAGAACTGATACCAATACTTAATTCTTTTTCTTGACCCAAACTTTGTCCGCAAAAGGATATAACGAAGATGAAGATGGCAATAAATATTTGAAATAATCTCATTTTAGCCCTCTTAAAAAAATGAATCGATACTGCCCCATATTGCCAGGATCAATGAAAAATGGCAATACCTTAACAGAACCCCATTATACTTCATTTTCGAAGTTCTTGCATCAGCTTTGGTACGTCTCAAGGGTTTTGTATTTTTTAAGAACTGCTTGAAATGTTTCCGGCTTAATCCAAATCCAGCTTGGTTTTACATTGGTTGCATTTGACAACACCGCGGAAGACTTTGTTGTCGCATTCCGGGCAAAAGTATCGGGCTTCTTCATCCTCAACCCATTTTTGTGTGCCGTGTTTGCGCCGGTATGGAACGCAGCGTAAGATTACCTTTTTACCAACTGTCATGGAAAAATTATCAATATAGGTGCAGGGGAAATCATCGCATTCATGGCATCCCTCAATGCCCTTTTCCTGGGTGCAATCCCTGATTTCGCATTGCTTGCAATGCATGAAAAGATCGTTTGAGAGGCAGCCCTGGCAATGCATGTCATCGGTGGTTAGATTTTCGGTGTTGGGAAGGATTCCTTTGCCGGCAACACCACCCTGGTAAAGTCCTACCAAGCGTTCTTTGAATTTTTCGTTGTTGTCGCGATGGGCAATGTGAATGGCACAAACGCCGCAGTATAGGCCACAGGGAGAAACAAAATCCGGATTAACAGTCATTTTTTACTCCTTTTTCTCAAAGTTTATTCTTTAAAAAGAGACCAACCAGAGCATTGGAAAGGAGAGAGGAAAGGGCGGACACATTAGGCCCGCCCTTTAATTATTTTTTAGGCCAGGTTCTCGGCCACAAGTTCAGCAATATCTTTTGTTTTGATCTCTTCGTCCTTATCCAGTTCTTTCATACCATCTTCGATCATGGTCAGGCAGAAGGGACAGCCCACAGCGACATTGGTAACATTTTTGCCAACGATCTCTTCGGAACGTTCCACATTGATTCGTTTGCCAATGGTCTCTTCCATCCACATTCTTCCGCCGCCGGCACCGCAGCAAAAGCTTTCCGTACCGCAGCGATCCAGTTCTTTAACGCCTTGTTTGGACAATTTATTTAGAATCGAACGGGGCTGATCATAAACATCATTATACCGTCCAAGAAAGCAGGGGTCGTGGTAGGTCAAGGCCCCTTCCAGTGAATTATTTATAGTGATTTTACCTTCCTTAATGAGCTGGTCAATGAAGTCTGAATGGTGGATCACTTCATAATTTCCGCCCATCTGCGGGTATTCATGCTTTAAGGTATTCAGACAATGGGGGCAGGCTGCGATGATTTTTTTCACATTGTAGTTATTCAAGACCTCTATGTTTTCCATGGCCATCATCTGGTACATCATCTCGTTACCAACGCGTCTTGCAAAGTCGCCGGTGCATTTTTCTTCGGTGCCCAGAATAGCGAAATTGATGTTGGCCGCCTGAAGAATTTTCACAAGGGCTTTGGATACCTTTTTAGTCCTGTCGTCAAAGGAACCGGCACAACCGACCCATAAAAGATAATCCACATTTGAGTCTTCTGCCATGGTTTTAACACCCAGGCCATCTGCCCATTCTGCGCGTTTGTCATAACCAAGACCCCAGGGATTGCCATTCCTTTCAAGACCTTTTAAGGCTGAGTTCAATTCTTGCGGATATTCTCCCACCATCAAGCTTTGCCCTTGTCTCATGGCCACAATACGGGGGACATGTTCTATTGTTACAGGGCAAACCTGTTCGCAGGCCCGACAATTGGTGCAGGCCCAAAGTGTATCTTCTGAAATGACTTCACCGATAAGTCTTTTCTCGGCGTTCAGCTCAAGCATTTTGGCATTGATCTCTTCATTAAGTTCGACCTTCTTTGCCTTGACCTCTTCATTCTGCTCGGATTCTGCATCCGTGAGTTTGGCAGCCAGTTTTTTGCGTTCGATGATCTTGTCTGCATTGGCAAAAAGTTCTGCTTTAAGTGTATCGTTGAACTCATGCAGGCTTAAGGGTTTGTCCGTGGTGAATGTCGGGCAGACCTCTTTACAGCGGCCGCACTCGGTACAGGTGTAAAGATCCAGGCCCTGTTTCCAGTTGAACTGATGGATATGGTTAAGCCCTAAGGATTCGTCTTCCCAGACCGACTCGTCTTCCAGATCCAGCAGTTTTGTTTTTTCATGGGGATATCCCAGATTTTTCAAAAACACATTGGGAAGGGAAGTAATGACATGGAAATGTTTTCCCAAAGGTAAAAAATTCAAAAAGGTCAACTGGGTAATGATATGCAGCCAGAACATGCAGACCATGATTACATTCAAGGCATCCGGACCAAATGGTCTTACAAAAATTGACGCGATAAAGGAAATGGGTGTCCAGGAAAACTCTGATCCATATGTGGGATTATTAAAATAATGAAGGTGGCCGGGGTTACCGTGTAAGGCGATCAGGTTGTAACGGGCACCATCTAAAAGAAGATCGGAAATCATGAGGACGGCAATCATGCCAAGAACGAAATAGGCCTCCCAGGTATTGTGAAGGCGTTCCGGTTTCTGGACTGCACGACGGTAAATGGCATAAATCGCCATCACCAGAACAACACCTTCCATGATATCTTTCAACCCCATATACAGGTAGCCCAGGATAAATCGATCTCCGAAAAGCGGAAGTTGAAATCCTTCTACAAACCCTTCTCCATAGAGATTTAAACTGCGGATAAGCAGGACGCAGAACCCCCAGAAGATAAAGGCATGCATAATGCCCGAGGCCCGTTCTTTTTTCCTTCCCACCAGACGTTTTTGTCCAATGGCCACGATGAACAGATTTTTAAGCCGTTCCTGGATGTGATTGGCCCGGTCCGTGGGTTCCAGAGCCAGGAGTAACTTGATTTTTTTGTACATGGTGTGGCTGAAAATTCCCACCCCGATAACTAGCAGCAAAAACATAAAAGAGGGATTCATGATAACCTTGCCTTGTTAACTAAGGATCGGATCCAAAATTACTTGAACTTTTGTTTTCAAAATACCCAGTCTTTTAAGGGGTTTTGGAAACAA
>JAAEMC010001160.1 GCA_024225895.1 Desulfobacteraceae bacterium
AAAAAATGCGAAAATCACATTTAATCTCTTTCATCTGGCTCGTTATATTCCTGTTTGCCGGAACAAATGCTTCAGCCGGAGATGACCCGGGATATAAGGAAATCTCCGCGCCGGAAGTCAAATACTTGCTTGAACAGGGCAAAGGAGTGGTAATACATGTGCTTACCGAACTGGAATATAATGCACAGCATATCACCGGGTCAATCAACATCCCCGTTGTCAAGATGAAAACTACGGACAAACTGCCGAAAAACAAAGACACGCCCTTGGTATTTTACTGCATGGGCAAAAGGTGACCCTATAGCAAAAGAGCTGCAAGGATTGTGGCTGAGAGGGGTTATACCAGTGTATATGCTTTTATCGGGGGGATACCGGAATGGCGCCGTTTTAATTATTCCATGACTATCAATAAGGAATGGCAAAAGATCAGGGTCAAAAAGTTAAGCCCGGGAAAACTGCTGAATCTCATGAAAAAAGAGGATATTTATATCCTGGATACACGGCCCATGAATTTTAAAAGAGATAACACTTTTATCAAAGGTTCGACTCTTTGTCCCTTGGTCTATCTTATTGACCGATATCCGGAACTGCCTGAAAAGCGTAAGATCGTGATAACGGACTGGGCAATGAAACAGTCGCCTACTGCCGCAAAATTCCTTATGGAAAAGGGATACACAATAGCCGGAGTGCTCAAGGGCGGGTTGGAAAGGTGGAAAGCTGATGGTTTTCCAGTAGAAAAGAGGGAGC
>JAAEMC010001161.1 GCA_024225895.1 Desulfobacteraceae bacterium
CTCTCCCAACTGAGTTAATCGCCCGAAAAACAGAGAACTTATAGCAATATTCAAAATGGGTGTCAAGCAAAAATAGTACAAAAAAAAGATCAGAATCGTGCTCATAGTCAAAAAATGTTGAGGTGCTTCAAATAAAAACATTTTGACAAGTCAGATGCGTAAGTGGTATTTATTTTATTAAGGTTTTGAACAATTCAATTTTTCTTCAATTAAATAAATAATTGTAGCTTTCTACCTTAAAATTATTAATCATGTTTTTTCACACATGAAAAGAATGACGATCAATTGTCATTTTGTTTATATGCGATTTGAAAATCATTTAACTTAAGGAGCCTTATAATGGAACCTGTTCAAGGATACCTGGAAATCATGGATCGCGGCTTTGGATTTTTACGGTCCATTGAAAACAATTTTCAACCTCTCCCAGAAAACACCTATGTTTCAAACAGCATGATAAACAAATTGCATTTAAGGGAAGGCAGTTATATTGAGGGTTTTGGAGAGCTGAAAGATCCCAGGAACAGCAATCTGGCACTGATAAACATTCAAACCATCAATCACATACCTTTTGAAGACTTCCAATCAATCCCTTTGCTGCAGGAACAAACAAGTATTGACCCTTTTGAAAGATATTATTTATGTCAGACAGACGATGATATTACCGGTAAAGCATTGGATATGATTGTTCCCATTGGAATGGGCCAGCGTGGTCTAATTATTTCTCCGCCCAAATCAGGAAAAACAACTATTTTAAAACACATGGCCAACTCAGTTGTTAAGAATCACCCTGAATCAGTCGTTTTTATTCTCCTGGTGGATGAAAGGCCTGAGGAAGTGACCGATTTTCAAAGGGGACTAAAAGAAGCCCATGTCCTTTATTCCAGTGCAGATCAGCACATTGCCCAACATATGCGTATGACACGCCTGGCCATGCATACGGCAATCCGCCGTGCAGAGCTTGGCGAGAATGCCGTGGTCTTTATTGACTCACTCACAAGAATGACGCGGGCATTTAATGCAGATACTCAAAGCCATGGGAAGACGATGACAGGTGGCTTGGGTGCCAATGCAATGGAATTTCCGCGAAAAATATTTGGTGCTGCACGAAAGCTTGAAAACGGAGGATCCTTGACCATTATCGCAACAATCCTCGTGGAAACCGGTTCCAGAATGGATGATATTATTTATCAGGAATTCAAGGGTACAGGCAATATGGACCTCTTTCTGAGCCGCGAATGTGCTGACGAAAGGGTATGGCCGGCTATTAACATCAACAAGTCCGGAACCCGCAAGGAAACCCTTTTAATGGGAAAAAAAGAATATGACGAGGTGGTAAAAATAAGAAGATCTTTAGCTAAGAAAGATGAAGTCTCTGCAATGTCTGAATTTCTTACTTTCATCGAATAATAATAAAACCATGAGATATAGGGCTTTTACAAAAAAAGGGCGGCTATAAAAGTGCGTAATCCAAGACCTGTGACATATCCTGAGCAAAGACTATTTCCATCTGCTTTTGAATGGATTTTGGAATATCTTTAATATCTTTCTCGTTTTCCTCAGACACCACCACCCGCTGGATACCGCTGGAATGGGCGGCCAAAAGTTTCTCTTTGAGTCCACCGACTGGCAGCACCCTGCCGCGAAGCGTAATTTCTCCGGTCATGGCAACGCTTCTATTCACCGGCTTACCGGTTAAAACGGAAACCACAGCCGTGCACATGGCGATCCCGGCAGAAGGACCATCTTTTGGAATCGCGCCTTCCGGAACATGGATATGAATATCCAATGTTTTATAAAAGTCGGCTTCAATGTTGAGCGCCTTACTCCTGGATCTCACATAGCTTACGGCAGCCTGTGATGACTCTTTCATTACATCCCCAAGCTTACCTGTCACAAGGACATTCCCCTTACCCGGCATGCTCACTGCTTCTATGGTTAAAAGCTCTCCGCCAGCCTGGGTCCAGGCAAGACCGGTAACGATACCCAACTTATTCTCTTTTTCCAGAGCACTACGTTTGAAACGCGGCTGTCCAAGATATTTTTGAATGGAAGTAGCAGTAATTTTATGACGCTTCCTAATATCGGTCTGAACTATTCGCTTTGCAATCTTTCTCAAAACAGCTGAAATTTCCCGTTCCAGATTCCGCACCCCTGCCTCTTTTGTATATTTTCGAATAATCGTAAGCAGTGCATTATTCGAAAACGTTGCATCCTCCTGGTTAAGTCCGTTTTCTTTAAGCTGTTTTGGCACAAGGAACCCTGTTGCAATCCGCCGTTTTTCATACTCTGTGTATCCCGGGATTTGAATAATTTCCATCCTATCCTGGAGTGGGAGTGGAATATCGTGCAATGTATTTGCCGTCGTAATAAACAGAATTTCAGAAAGATCATAATCCAATTCAATATAATGATCATTGAAATGTTTATTTTGTTCAGGATCCAACACCTCTAGCAAAGCCGAAGAAGGATCTCCCCTGAAATCAGCACTCATTTTATCCACTTCATCCAGGCAAAACACAGGATTATTATATCCGGCCTTTTTCAGGGTTTGAATAATTTTCCCCGGCATGGCACCGACATAGGTTCGCCTATGCCCCCTGATTTCAGCCTCATCCCGAACCCCACCCAGAGAGATTCTGGCAAAAGACCTTCCTGTAGCTGAAGCAACTGATCTGGCAAGAGATGTCTTACCCACACCCGGCGGTCCGACCAGACATAAAATAGGACCTTTTATTTTTTTGACGAGTATCTGAACTGCCAAATATTCCAGGATGCGTTCCTTTGGTTTCTCAAGGCCATAATGATCCTGGTCCATAATTTGCCGGGCCTGTTTCAAATCCTTTTTAGCCCTTGTCTTC
>JAAEMC010001162.1 GCA_024225895.1 Desulfobacteraceae bacterium
AATAAAATGCATTCTTGATAAACTGGACATCATCATCACAGGATTTATGCAGCTTCTGTGACAGGGATTCAATCATGGGGTGGTTATAGTCACAATAAAACGTTGTTTTTAAATGGGTATTATCCATAAAGTTTTCCTCCTTTGACGGTTTTTCCGGATCTGCGTCCGGAAATTAACATTGCCAATAGTATATTTTTTGTTTATGCTAAACAAAATAGTCAATAACGACATCTTCCAGGTCAATAACGTCAAATTTGTATCATAAGAGGGAATCAAATGAAAACCATCACCATCCTAGCTTTAGACAATGTCCTGGCTTCCTCGGTCATGGGTACCATGGATATTCTTTGCCAGGCCGGGCTGACCTATAATCATATTGCGGGAAAAGACAGGATTTCCTATTTTAATGTCCAGGTAGCCACAGAAGACGGAAAACCGGTAAAAGGATTTAACAATATCCTGATCACCCCCCATTGCAGCGCCAAAGATATTGATCACACAGATGTAATCATTATTTCATCCTTCATGGATTTTGAAACGCTTGAATCCAATAAGAATTTACTGGAATGGATTATTGATTTCCACAATAAGGGGGCCATAGTTGCCAGCGTTTGTGTTGGATCTTTTTTTCTGGCCCAGACCGGGCTTTTGAATGGAAAAACTGCCACCACCCACTGGGGATTTGCCAAGGATTTTTACAATCTCTTTCCCAAGGTAATTCTCAGGCCGGATCAACTGATTACCGATGAGGGCTCATTAATTTGTTCCGGCGCCTGCAACTCCTATATTGACCTTTCTGTTCATTTGATCGAACGGTTCTGCGGTAAAACCACTGCAGTTGAAAGTTCAAAAGCCATGGTCCATGATTTTGGCAGAAACACCCAAGCTCCCTATTGCATGCTAAAAAATAAAAAAAGCCATAAAGACAAAGAGATCAGACAAATTCAGGAACTGATTGAAAAAGATCCGGCCCAGTCCTTTGTTCCTGAATCAGCAGCAAAAAATTTCGGTATGAGCCGGCGGACTTTTGAACGCCGGTTTAAACTGTGTACAGGGGATACGCCCATTTCCTATTTACAGCAGATACGGGTTGAAACAGCAAAACATAATCTTGAAACAACCCACATGACATTTGATGAAATCTCCTACAAATCCGGATATGAAGATGCATCTTTTTTCAGGAAAATTTTCAAAAAGCACACAGGCCTTTTGCCAGGGGATTACCGGATGAAATTTCAACGGTAACCAAAATATTTATTGAAATGCTCAGACAAAGGCAGGCAGGATATAATCATTCCTGCCCGCCGGATCATGCTGCTATTTTGCCTTCTCAAGTTCTTTGATGTATTCTTTTACATCATCCAGTTTTTCTTCAAGCCGTGATTTGACATCCTTCATTGCCTGGATCTTCTTTTTTTTACTTAAATGACCCTGCATATTACACGAACATTGGCATTGATGACCTGAACCATGATGGGGCCTAAGTACATGGGTACTATGACAACACATAATATCACCTCCTTTCATATTGTTAAATTCATATATTCTAATATACGCATATAACAACATAAGTCAAGAAAACATTTTGTTACTGATAACCAAAATTTTTTAAGTTAGCCTCTTACAAATAGGAATTATTTTTTCTGATGGCAATCCATGTCAACACATTTATGAATAGGTGGTTTTGAAAAAACATCGATCTGTTGGGCGAGGTCTTTTAATGTGGCAGGTTCAATGGTGTAGTGGATATGGGTTCCAATCCTTTCAGACTGAACCAGACGTGCAATTTTTAAAATTTTCAAATGTTGTGAAACCGTAGGCTGGGCAATCTCCAATTTATTTGCAAGGGCGGTAACACATAGTTTTCTGTTTTCAGAAAGCAGCTTTAAAATTCTAAAGCGTGTGGCATCCCCGATGGCTTTAAATGCATCGATTTTCTGTGTGGTTTCCATATATAACGATTCATACATAATTTTTATCCGTATGTCAGTAAGATTCTTGTGTCTATGGTGTATTATCGTTTGTATATCATTAAGGCGATGTGAAATTGATGCTAACCCATTTGCTTGGAAATCACTTTTCCGAGCCTGGCGGCACCCTCTGTCAGATCTGCGGTGCCATAAAAGGCAAAAGAGAGGCGCATGTAATTTTTAAGTCCTTTTTTGTGTGAAAAAAAAGACCCTGGATAAAAATCCACATCTTGTTTTTGTGCCGCCTTTCTGAATGCATTGGTGTCAACTTCATCCGGGAACCTCACCCAAATGAAATATCCGCCCATGGGCACATCAAAATCAGCTTGATCCGGCAGATGCACGCGCAATTGCTCTGATAAAATTTTTTTCCGTTGACCATACACTTGCTTAAGATGGTGGATATGGGTAGTTAATAATCCCAGATCCATAAAAGAATTAACAATCTGAGAAGTAAACGGATTCAGCCCCCCTCCACTTACCAAAACACCGGAACCCGCCATTTTTTTTATTATATCCGGATGGGTTTGTATCCATCCCAGCCTTAACCCTGGTGCCAGTATTTTTGAAAAGGACCCCAGGCTGATCAAAGGGCACTGACCCGACCAGGCTGCCATAGGCGTCAGTGAATCATTTGAATGCCCCAAAAAATGATACACCTCGTCCGCCACCAGCATCAGATTATTCTTTGCACAGTTACTGACCAGTTTTTTGCGCCTTTTTTCTGACAAGGTGACACTGGCTGGATTATGATACGCGGGGATAGTATACAAAAAAACCGGTTTTGATTTTAAAGTTTCCAATGTTTTTTTTAAAACATCTATAACCAGCCCGTTTTCATCCACTGGCACACTGACCAGATTCAATTTATGATCGGCAAATATTCTTAAGGCTAAAAAATAACTGGGCTCTTCAACCAAAACAGTATCCCCGGGCAGGGTGAACAAATTACAGATAAAATCCAGAGCTTGCGAATTGCCATTGGTGATAAATAATTGGTCCGGGTCCACCGAGTCCGGGTAATGACGTGTCAAAAATGCAGCCAGGGTTTCTCTGAAATTTTGGTTGCCCTTTTCTTCGCCATAGGCAAGGAAATGCCGGTCTTTTTTTGAAAGAGCATGGGCAGCCGCTTTTTCCATCTCTTTTAAGGGGAGCAAATGGTTGCTTGGCTGGCCTAATCCCAGATGAATCATATTCGGTGGGAGTTGGATCTGTGGAAGAATTTCGTTCAAATCTTTAGGAGCATCCTTTTTATCCGTCATTTTATCATATCCTAAACAAAGATTGTGGTATCAAAAGAATCTTAGCCATACATGATAGAAACAGGTACCGTAGTATCGGAACATATTTTTGCGATTTGC
>JAAEMC010001163.1 GCA_024225895.1 Desulfobacteraceae bacterium
AAATATTATCCGATTGTATCAATAGGGCGTGTCCACAAGTTGGGGATTCGCCCCTTGAGGGGGGCCAGGGGTGTTGTTCGCATTCGGACACACGGTCGTGCCCGCGGAAAACACCCCCCTGGCCCCCCTCACAATGCTGTTGACTTAAGGGAAACTGTCAGAATTTTCTTGAAAAATAAGTTTTCAGAGTTTAATGTAAATGTAATGCTCATAATTGAAATTGAAACCTCTGCCCATTTTAAATTTATAAAAAGGAGATGAACATTATGTTACCGAATATTTTTAATCCTGATGACTGTATCAGCAGATTTCTCAGTATTATCCCCCGGAAACCTGATCCGTCCGACAGGCTTCGGGATTCTGATTTCACGAGAGAGCGCAAGCTCCCTTTTCCGAAGCTGATTGTCTTTGTTCTTTCCGTCGCGGCAAGCGGAAAAAGCAAAGGCACGGATACCAAATCGGGCGAATTTTTTCGGAATGCCCGGCGCAGCGGCCTGTGGCCGGATGCCGAAGCTGTTCATCGGAGCGGCGTCAGCAAAGCCCGCAAAAAAGTCCCGTGGCACGTTTTCAGAGATATCCTCGGCAATGCGGTGAGTCTGGCTTACGAACTCTGGCCAGGATATCCGGAATATTTATGGCACGGAATGTCTGTTTTTGCCATTGACGGTTCCAAATACGATCTTCCCGCGACAGATGATATCCGTCAGGAGTTCGATCCTGACAGCGGCCTCGGGAACAAAGGGAAAGGGCATTATCCCCAGTGTCTCGTTTCGACTCTTTACGATGTTTTCCGACGGCTTCCTGTTGCCAGGACAGTCACCGGTGCGAACGGTTCCGAACGGGAAGAAGTAAAAAATCTTCTCCCTTTCGCTCCTTCCGGCAGTGTCCTGCTTTTTGACAGAGGATATCCGAGTTACGAACTGCTTCTTCATTTGGAAAATAATTATGAAGGATACTACATTTTCCGATCTCCCGCAACCTGCACATTTCCGGCTGCGGAAGCTTTTATTGAAAGCGGCAGGGAGGAGGACGTGATTCTGATCGCTCCTTCCAAAAAATATTCGGAAAAAATCAGTCCGGCGGAACGAAAGAAGGCCGAACCCGTAAAAGTCAGAATTATCAGACTTGTCAGCCCCGACGGCACGGAATCCGTTCTTCTGACCAATCTTTATGATAAAAAAGAATTCCCGGGGAGCGAAATCACTGCCCTTTACTTCCGACGGTGGGAAGTCGAAGGATATTACCGTGACGAAAAGACTGTTGCGGAAACAGAAAAATTCCACAGTCAGACAGTAAACGGTATCCTTCAGGAACTGTTTGCAATAATGATTATGAGTGTCATATCACGAACTCTTATGGTTCTGTCCTCGGAACTGTTCGGTCAGGGAGCATATGAGTTCCAGTTTAAAAATGCCGTCATGACTCTTGCATCGGAAGCCGCTGTTCTCGTACCCGATGACCCTGAAAAAGCAGCGGAAGTATTTAACGAGATATTATCAGAAATAGCAAGAATAAAATATTATCGCCCTAAAATACCCCGTCCCTCTCAGCCGAGGGTCTGTAAAAAACCTCTGAATAAATGGGGCGATAAGAAGCTGAAAAGAATAAAATAATGCTTAAGTCAACAGCATTGAACCCCCCTCAAGGGGGGAATTCTCTGATTTCAGCAACTTAGCTCGTATGCCAAAACTTGTAGACTTATGCGGTTTATGGTTAGTAAAAAGCCGATACTTGGGATTTGATCTGCCAACACAGACCCAATCGCAATTTGTTTTAATCCTGAGAAATTTTATAACTGAAGAAATCTTTTTTTTTTCAATAATAATATATGCCTTTTTTCCTTTAACAAATGATGCCATCCTGGATCTGGTTCTGCGGTTAAAATATTGGTATCCCTGACTGCCGCCTGAATAATAAACAACAGATGATCGAAAATTGCCGTAAAACAGGAGCAATGCATCGGGCCCACCGTGTTTGCGGCAGTACTCAACATACTGCCTGACACTTCTCACATGCTCCTGCCCGGGCAATACATAATGGCTGAAATAAATTGCTGAACAATAAGCCACAAGAAGTATAAGACCTGTTGCCGCGACTTTTGAATTTTTAATTATAATTGCTGATAATATGGCAATTATCCATGCACCCAATATGCATTTAAGCCCAAGCGCTATATTCATATTTGTGATTACATGCTTATTTGTAAAAGCATCCATAATATATTTGTTGCTGCGCGTCAGAAAATCATTAAACGGCAGAATTGCAAAAGGGATTGAAACAATAAACACAGACCGCATAAACAAAGGAGGTTCGTTTTTAAGGTATTCATCAAATAAAACTGCAACAATCATTGCAAGGGGAACTGCAAGAGGGAGTATGTAATGATCCAGTTTTGTTTTGGCAAGTGTGAAGATAAGGAATGTGGACATTATCCATGATAAATAAAACCAGTTTTCACGGACTTCATTGTCCTTTTTCATATGGCCCAGGCATAAAAAAAACATGGCAGCAGGGATAAAACTGTTCCATGGAAACATTCCATGAAAAACAGTTTCAATATAATGGTCCGCATTTCCTCCAAGCCCCCCATGCATGGTACCGGTAAATCTCCTGATATTCTGGTCCATCACGAAATTTTCTACAAATCCGGTGTGGTGTTTTGAATATATTGCAATATACCATGGGCCCGCTATAAGAAGAAATATTATGATGCCAGGGACAACCTGGTAGAATTTAAGAGTTTTTCCAAATTCATTCAGGATGTTCCGATTAAAAAAACTACAGGAATCAATTTCCACTGACCAGAAAATAAGAATGGAGAATGTCGCTATGGCCCCTGCAACCGGACCTTTTGCAAGCACTGCCATTGCCAGGGATGCGTAAAACAGGTAAAAATGTTTCTTCCTGTGTTTTTCCTGAAATCGTCCCAGTGCAAAAAAGCACATACCGGAACTGAGAAAAGCAGTCATCAGCATATCAGGCATTGCCTGCCTTGCCATGAAGAAATATTCCGGTATCGTGGCAAGGATAAATCCCCCGATAATTGCAGCACGACGGCCCCTGAGATTCAGGAGACAATAATATACAGCCCATACTCCGAATAAAGCAGCCAGAACAGAGGGAAGCCTTGCAGAAAATTCATTGTTGCCGAAAATCAGAACCGGAGGTATCATTGCCCAATATATGAGAATCGGTTTTGTCCATCGTATCTCATCTTGGTAATAGGGGGTTATATAATCCCCGCGCTCCATCATTTCCCTTACGGTCTGAGGATATTTAGGCTCCCACGGATCATTGAGTGAATATGAACCGATTTTCCAGCCAAAAAGATAGAGGCTTGCTAAAAGCAAAAACAATACTGGCAGATATTTGCAAAAGGAACTGCGGGTAATAAGTTTCATATAATAACACTCATGAAAAATCGGATTTTTTCACCTTAGATTATGAAAATAAATGTTTTGTTTTCAACAACCTGTTTTCACGATAAAAATCAAAAAATCCGATTTTTTTACTGATGTATTTTCACGGTAAAGTAAATGCATAATTGGATTAATAAAAATGTGTATGCCTGTCAGAAATGCTATGATTATATGAAATATGTACTTTTTGCAATATAAAATTTAAATATACGTGTAATTCATTGCCTGTTAAGTTCGGAGTTCCGCGTTCCGCGTTCAGGCGGCTCCGAGGATATTTGCCAGTAATTCAATTCAATCTTCCAAAAAATTTCATTTGTTATCAGACAATTATAAGTTTGACATCATATAATGCTTATGATATTAACATTTATAATGAATGAACATTAAATTTATTAACAGCGATTTGTTGCAAGGGGTGCAATACTATGCAATAAAAACAATATTTTTTATCACTTCAGTATATTATAAAACTCTGTTGCAG
>JAAEMC010001164.1 GCA_024225895.1 Desulfobacteraceae bacterium
CCGCGTCTCCCCCTGACAATATGCGGAAGCCATCAGGATATGCGGTTCTCCCAGCAAAGTCGACCAGCATCCCAAGAACCGGCCTTTTCCCAGTATGTCGATAACCACCTTGCCGGCCCTGGTTCCCAGATCGGTCGATCGCTCCAACAGCACACGGCCATCGACGATGATGTAGATGTGTTCACCGAAATCACCCTGCTGGAAAACATGCTGCCCCGCCTCGAGTGAGACCAACCGCCCGAGAGCGGCTATCTCGGCAATACTCTCCTTCTTGAAGTCTTTGAAAAACCGGCTTTCCTGCAATGCTGCTTCGATTATGGAAGTGTTCATTTTTCTACCCCTTCCTTGGCCGAAGGATACCCGCCCCGCTTGTCTGCTGAGCGTTCCTTTTTCAATTGCCGCCAATGATTCAGGCGTTTGTTTATGGTATGCTCATATCCCCGGTCGGTCGGACGATAGAACCTGTGATTCCCGATTGCCTCCGGCAGGTACCTCTGGGCCGTGATAGCGTCATCGAAGTCATGGGCATATTGGTACCCCTTGCCGTAATCCATCTCTTTCATTAATTTGGTAGGGGCATTTCTGATGTGCATGGGCACAGGCGAATATCCTGTTTCCTCGATGGTCTTTTGCACCCGTTTATGAGCCTGATAAACCTTATTGCTTTTTGGAGCTGTGGCAAGATATACCGCTGCCTGGAGCAAGGCAGCATCTCCTTCGGGATGACCAAGAAACCGAAAGGATTCCATGGCATTCAGGGCCATGGTCAGTGCCCCGGGATCTGCAATACCGATATCTTCGGTGGCAAACCTGACCATGCGGCGAAGCATGTAAAAAGGGTCATCCCCTGCCATGAGCATACGCTGGAGCCAATAGATGGCTGCATCCGGGTCTGATCCCCGTAAACTCTTAATAAAAGCAGATATCAGGTTAAAATGTTCTTCCCCGGCCTTGTCATACAAAAGGGATTTCTTTTCAATGGCCTTTTCCACATCATCAATACTGATTTCTTCTTTTCCGGCAAAATGAAGGACTGCGGTCTCAAGATTAGTTAAGGCAATACGGGCATCTCCGTCAGATACGCGGGCAATATGTTCCAAGGCTTCCAGGGTAAATATCTTTTCCTGGCAGGCCAGGCCTTTTTCAGGCTCTGTGAGCGCCCTTTTTAATATTTGAACCAGGCTTTGCTTTTCAAGGCTTTTTAAGGCCAGAACCCGGCACCGGGAGACCAGGGCCGGAATCACTTCAAAAGAAGGATTTTCCGTTGTAGCCCCCACAAGGGTGATTAACCCTTTTTCCACATGATGGAGAAATGCATCCTGCTGGGCCTTGTTAAACCTATGGATTTCATCCACAAAAAGAATGGTTCTTTTTTTATACAGCGCCCTGCGTTCTTTTGCCTGGGCAATGATCTGGCGGATATCTTTCACACCGGACAAGACAGCAGAAATCCGAACAAAATCAGACTGGGTTTCATTGGCAATAATGCCGGCAAGAGTTGTTTTACCGCATCCGGGAGGTCCCCAGAGGATAATGGAAAAAACCCGGTCATCTTCAATGGCCTTTTGCAAAAGGCTGCCAGGGGCCGTGATATGCTCCTGGCCGATCACCTCCTCTAAAGTCCCGGGTCTTATGCGGTCTGCCAAAGGGCCATCCAGGGAGGTCTCTTTTTGGGAACTGTCTTCAAAAAGATCCATCTTAAGATTTTCCTTGGTCCCGTTCTCTCTTTTTTTTGCTCTGCTCTTTTCGCTGTTTCTTTTTCTTCTGGATCTGTTTTCTCTTTTTGGTCTTGATCCTCTGGCTCTCCCTGGTTTTGGAAGAAAAATCAATTTTTCCTGACTTTTCCCTGAAATAAAGCTTAATCGGAGTTTTATCCAAAGGGATCATCTGCCGCAGCTGGTTGAGCAGATATCGCTTGTAGGAAAAATGGACCGCCTTGGGATAATTGACAAAACAGACAAAACAAGGCGGCTTGGCAGCCACCTGGGTAGAATAAAAGAAACGAAGCCGTCTTCCTTTGTGAAGGGACGGTTCCTCTCTGAAAACCGCATCCTCAATAATCCGGTTCAAAGTACCGGTATTAATCCTGTGGCAGTATTCTTTATATATCGCTGCCGCCATATCCAAAATTTTGTGGCAGCGCTGGCCTGTCAGGGCGGAAATGGTCATGGCAGGTGCATAGGACAAAAATTTTGATTTCTGGCGCAGATCTTCCATATAGGCTTTCTGACTTTTTTCATTCTTGTCCACTAGGTCCCATTTGTTTAAAAGGAAAATCGCTCCGCAGCCTCTGTCTTCAGCATATCCTGCAATGGTGATGTCCTGGTCGGTTATACCCTCCTCGGTATCGATTAAAATCAGTGCCACATCACAGTCATCCATGCTTTTTAACGACTTTAAAATGGAAAATTTTTCCAGCTTTTGGGTGACTTTTCCCTTGCGCCTTATACCTGCTGTATCTATTAAGGTAAATATTTTGCCCCTATGCTCTACCTGCAATTCAATGGCATCCCTTGTAGTACCGGCCCGTTCATTTACCACTACCCGTTTTTCGCCAAAAAGCTTGTTGGCAAGAGAAGACTTTCCCACATTGGGACGTCCCACAATGGCGATGCGTATCTGATCTTCTTTGGCTTCATCATCTTCGTCATCTTCAGGAAGAATATCAACAAGATCATCTAAAAAATCACCCACACCAAGACCGTGTTCAGCCGAGACAGAATAAAACTTTTCAATGCCAAGGGAATAGAACTCATAAAGGTCATCTTCCTGTTTGCGGTTTTCAATTTTGTTGATCAGGTAAAAAACCGGTTTTTCAGACCGCCGCAAAAAATCGGAAAGATCCTGGTCATAGGGAGAGACACCGGCCCTGCCATCCAGGATAAAAACCACAGCATCCGCCTGTTCCACAGCCACGGTCAACTGGGATTTGATCTGTGCGGCAAAATAATCATCATCACCCGTAATAAAACCGCCGGTATCCACCAGGGTAAATCCAACATCATTCCAGACTGCATCTGTATAGTGCCGGTCCCTTGTCACCCCCGGCATATCATCCACAATGGCAAGCCTCGATTTTGCAATCCGGTTAAAAAGGGTTGATTTTCCCACATTAGGCCGGCCAATCAAGGCCACAACAGGTTTCATTCTTACACACCTCCAAAACTTAAAACGTAGCTGTTATCAGGGCGTTATACACTATCCCGACATTTTTATAAATAGTGGCTGGCCGAAAACCCGTACTTGGATGAAAACTTGACCATTTACCGTGTTTTTGTTCAAGCACTAAAAAAAGAATATGGTCCCGTGCCGGCCGGCATAGGAGCAGATCATCGTGTCCATGAAAACATTTTTGATCCTATTGTCAGGCATACTAAACTCATTGTGATCATGACCGTAAGTTCCGAAGACACCTGGGAAAGGGTGGCGCCGTCATTGATGATTTTGCGAAGGGCACTTAAAAAATGTGTCAAAGGAAACACCATTGACTGCCACTGTACCATTATATGATTTCACCAGATCCTGAATTTCAATGATGTGATTATTTTCAAGCAATTCACTTTCCTTGAATTTGAATGGAATTTTTCACAAGATGCTTGTGAAGAAAAGCTTACTATTGATTGACGTTTGCTTTGTCTTCTTGTTTATAAAGCCCAATCTGTTTTAAGGCGGCATTCATCTTTTCTATACCATCTGGATTTTTATAGGGCACTATGTTCGGCCAGTTTTCATTGAGAAGGTTTTTATTTTGTTCCAACACCTTTTTCACCGCTTTTTGAGATTCTTCTTTCATACCATTGAAATTGTAACAGATTGCCAAAATCAAATGGGAAGGCCAGAAGCTGTCGTCCTGTGCTACAGCCTTTTCCAACACCTCAATGGCCTGACCATAATCCCCGGTTAAATAGTAGGCATGCCCCAGATTCCACATGTACCAGACCGGGTACTTGGGATCCAAACGTATAGCTTTAAGCAGATACTCTATTCCTTGTTCCGGCTTGCCGCTATAAACCAGTTGTTCTCCCAAAGAAGCCAGCCACTCGGGGTTGTTGGGATTCAGGGCCAGGGCTTTTCTGATCTCGTCAATGGCAGAGTCGTGCTGTTTGGTCCAAAGGTAGTAATGGGAAAGAAGGCTGTATCCGGATGGCTCCTCCGGATTAATTGCAATGACTTTTTGAGCATATTCAAAGACTTTGTTTAAAATAGCTATGTCCTTATCCGGCCCGAAAATCCATTGGGTAAAATAGGACTTGCCCATCACAGCGTAAGCCTTTGCAAAGTTGGGGTCCTGGTCAATGGCCTTTTGAATATATGCCCTTCCCTCCTCCAGTTCTTTCAAATCATTGGAGCTGCAAAGTTCATTGCCTTTGAGAAGGTAATCATAGGCAGCAAGATCGGTGGTCTCTTTTTTCATAATCCGTTTTTTGTCATCACTGGTCATCTGGACGGACAGGGCCGTGACAATCTTTTCCCTGACTTCATCCTGCAATGTAAAAATATCCTTCAAATCCCGGTCATAGCGTTCTGCCCACACATGACCTGTTGAGATGGTATCAATGAGCTGTGCATTTATTCGAACCTGGTCACCCATCTTTCTGACACTTCCCTCAAGGACATACTTCACCCCCAGTTCCCGTCCAATTGTATCCACTTTGACATTCCTTCCCTTGTAGGAAAATGCAGAATTTCTGGCAATGACAAAGAGGCCGGATACTTTGGAAAGATCGGTAATCAAGTCTTCTGTGAGCCCATCGGAAAAATACTCCTGCTCCGCATCGCCGCTCATGTTCATAAAGGGTAAAACCGCAATGGAAGGTTTATCCGGAAGTCTTAAATTCATCAGCTTTTCTCTGATAAGCTGCCGGTGTTTTGGCGGGGCAAAGGAAGGGTTCATCTTTAGAAAAATTGCACTGGCTGTAATGAGAAGGATTATGACAACAGCGGCTGTGAGCCGTTTATATATTTTATGCCTGGGATTATCTTTAATGCATTTATACTTCATCTTACCGGCTAATTTTGGATCGGTTAGCACCCGGTAAACCGGAACCGGCTCAGCAATATTCTTTAATTTTTTAGCACCTAAATACTCATAACCCAGGGTCAGTTTATTTTTCACCTGGTCATAGGCAGAACCGGATATACAGATACCGCCGCCTTGGGCAAGGCCCTCTAATCTTGCAGCAATATTGATGCCGTCACCATAGATCCTTTGGTCATCCTCTATAATATCCCCTAGGTTGATGCCGATCCGAAATTCCATTTTCCGGTCATCAGGAAGATCTTTATTATGCTTGGACAACACTTTTTGAATCTCAACGGCACATTCCACTGCATCGGTAACACTGGAAAACTCGGACAGGATATTATCACCCGGGGAATCCACCACCCTGCCCTGATGCTCTTCAATTTTCTGGGATAAGAGTTCTCGGCAGACTTTAATGGATTTAACCGTCTCAATCTCATTATCAGCCATGAGCCGGCTGTAATCTTTAACATCGGTTGAAACGATTGCGGCAAGTTTGCGTTTGACGTCCCGGTTATTCATACAGTCTATCCTTTAAGATAAAGGTTCATGCGCCGGAAATTATAATAGTAAAATTATTATAAAATAACAAGCAATGGAAAGCAGCATTGCTTTTATGTCATCCGGCCTGCAATGTTACCTAAAAACATAGGGCAAATGCAGGCAAAGTCAACTGGATGAAAAAAAGAGTGCCTTTGCTTAGGACTCAAAGCCCGTATTCCTGATTATTATCATTTTCATTGAATTATTATTTATTTTTTGCTTGACTTCAGGACATACTTGAACTTATGTATACATTAATGTATCTTTTAAGGAGCATTCCATGGCAAAAGAAAATTTAGAAGAATTTGCATATCGGGCCATCATCAGATTGATCCTGGAAAATCATTTCAAACCCGGTGATTTTATTCTGGAAACCGAGTTGGCCGAATTCTTAAACCTGAGCAGGACACCTGTTCGGCATGCCTTGGGACAGCTTGTGGCAGAAGGTTTTTTAGACAAGAAGAAAAAAAAGGGATGCATGATCCCCTCCCCAAGCCCCTCAGATGCC
>JAAEMC010001165.1 GCA_024225895.1 Desulfobacteraceae bacterium
ATACGGGTTGTCCGCAAGTACCGGGAAATTGATTACGGCCGGTCGTTCAGTTTTGGGATTCCTGGCAACAAAGTCGCGCAATGCACCCATGGGCTGGGCACTTAAATGGCCGCCTTTGATGATATGATTATTAATTATTTTAGCAATCCTGCGCTGTTCGTTTTTACGGTCAGCCCGGTTGAGATAGTCCACAAGCGCACTGAAAAATGCAGTGTTTGCCATTTGACCTGAGATGGTCCTGGACTCCACATTGGTGCAATTAAAATATTTTTCAAATTCCTGGTTCAACAGGATTTCAACCGCTTCGATGAACTCTGTTCCCTGGTAATAAAAGACATCTTCCCCTGAAAATGCCTTAATCTGTTTGTGTTCCGCATACCGGTTTACAGGATCTGAGATGGATAATATCCTTGAAAGATAGGACTGGCTCATTTCCGACGGGATCAGATTGACGCATTCCTTTTGCCGCCAGTTGTTATTTTCAGCCGCCTTTAAAACAAGATCCCGGGCTTTTTGAAGTAAATTGTTTTCCCCATCATTTTTCTTTTCAAGGGTCAGTTTGTCATGGGGAATTGCTCTGACATAGGGAGGGGCTTCGGAGCTCATGTGATAGGGGACAACAATGCTTTCACACCTTTTTTTGCGGATTTCGATCTCAAGGACCTCCCCTTCCATAATATCGGCATTAATTAAGGCCAGTGCAATGGCCCTTCTTTGGGGCTGATCTTCAAATTCCGGGTCAAGGCCGCTGCCGGTGTGTGCCTGAAAGGGAACCATGGTACCGGAGGTCACATATCCCACATGGATGTCATTTTTAAAGACCTTGTACCCTTCCCTGGCGATTCCTTTACCTGTCACAGCAATGGGTACTACAAGCCTGGGAAGATCTGCCATGGTGTTAAAATCATGGTCGATGATTGTTTTTAAGACATTGTATTGTTTTAAGAGCGCTTTTTTACCAATAAAGTCGCCTTTCAGAGGTGAGAAGCTGACGGCAAACCTGGACAGCTTAGAAGCAAATGCAGGGATTTCATTGTTTTCATGATCCATACCCAATTCGTGACCATAAAGCGGCAGACAGGCTTCTAACCGAAGGGTGTCCCTCGCACCTAATCCAATGGGGCAGGCGCCTTTTTCAATTAAAAGATCCCATATTTCGGGCGCATCGTCATTCTCAATGAAGAGTTCAAATCCCAGTGGTTCGCCTGTGTATCCGGTCCTGGCAAGCAGCACCTTTATCCCGGCTATTTTGACACTGCCCAGTTGATTTCTGGCTGGTTCCGGGAGTTGGCCCTGGGTAATGACAGACGATAAAAGGGCTTTTGAATCCGGGCCTTGTAGAGAAATCATTGCCATTTCAAAGGTTCTGTCTACCATCTTAATGTTGGGAAAGTTTTCTATAACTGATTGAAAATGGGCTATATCCTTTTTGCGGTTGGAGGCATTGACCACCAAAAGATATTCATCTTCTTTGAATCGGTAAAGATAGGCATCGTCAATGGCACCACCCTGATCATTTTGTATCAGGGTGTATTGGCTTTCAAAAAGATCCAGCGCTTGGGCATTATTGGTGAGTACATGCTGTAAAAAGGGCAGGGTATCAGGGCCTGAAAAAAAGAGTCGGCCCATGTGGGAGACATCAAAAAGGCCTGCCTTTGTTCTGGTGTCTATGTGTTCTGTAAGGATGCCCGAAGGGTATTGTATGGGCATTTCCCATCCGCCGAATTCCACAATTTCTGCACCAAGCTGCTGGTGGTTTTTAAAAAGGATAGTTTTAAAAAGTTCACTCATCATGCCCTCTCAACCAAAGTGTTTAAAAATAAAAATCGTAATAAAATTAAAATACCCTGTCAATGTGTAAGAGATTTAAAAAATGACCCGGTTCATGGGCTTTTCATTGGGATTTTTTGGTATAAAATCCAACCAGGATGGAAATAAGGGCCAGGATGGTGCAGGTGCCGGATACCAGGGCAATGGGAA
>JAAEMC010001166.1 GCA_024225895.1 Desulfobacteraceae bacterium
AAGCATCCGGGAACTGAATATTCAAGGGGTTTCTGTGACCATCCCGGTTAAAGAATCGGTCATGGAACACTTAGATGTTATCCACGATGAGTCAAAAGCAATCGGGGCAGTTAATACCATTGTCAATGAAAATGGCCGGTTAAAGGGGTTTAACACTGATCATAATGCAGCGGTTGATCCCATCAAAGATTTTGGAATTTTAAACAAAAAGGTCGTTATCCTTGGTGCGGGCGGCGCTGCTTTAGCTGTTGCCTACGGTATAAAAAACCGGGGCGGTATCTTAACCATAGTCAACCGCTCCACTGAAAAAGGAAAGGCGCTGTCTAAAAAAATGGGTTGTAATTTTATCCCTCTTGATGATTTAAAGCTTTTGGATGCAGATATTGTTATCAATACCACGGCAGTGGGGATGACCCCCCATTCTGACGAAACCCCCATTGACCCCGGCCTGTTAAAAGAAAAGATGATTGTCATGGATGTGGTGTATACTCCGGTGAAAACGCGGCTGCTCAAAGAAGCCAAAAAAATAGGCTGTCATACAATAGACGGAGTTTCCATGTTCGTTTGCCAGGGGGCGGCCCAGTTTGAATTATGGACCGGGATCAGACCGGATTTACAAATAATGAGAGATGCAATGAAGATGGGAGATCAATAATTGAAACGCATTGAAAAAAGAAAGATTGAAAAAAGAACCGTTACCATCCCGGGATCCAAAAGTATTTCCCACCGGATGATGATCTGTGCCTCCCTTTGCCGGGACCGTTCTTTAGTGAAAAATCTTTTGCTGAGCCAGGATATTCTTTTAACCATAGATGCTTTAAGGAATATGGGTGCAAAAATTGAGCAGATCGATAATCAGACCCATGAAGTAACTGGCTTTAACGGAAGGCCGATCCCTTTTATGGACCCGATTTATCTTGGCAACTCGGGAACATCCATGCGTCTTTTGGCCGGAATTTGTGCTTTAGGCGGTTCCCCTTATGTTTTGACCGGGGATGAAAGGATGCGCCAGCGCCCCATGAATGAATTGCTGGAAGCACTTAATATGATGGGAATTACGGCAGAATCAAAAAATACAAAAGGGACGCCGCCTGTGACCATAGAGGGAAAAAGCAGGGCAGGGGGGCAGGTAGTTTTAGATTGTTCAAAATCCAGCCAGTATTTATCCGCACTGATGATGATAGGGGCATTCATGGATAAAGGACTTGATATAAAGCTTAAAGACACTCCGGTATCCTCTCCCTATATTGATTTGACCATGGATGTTATGGCCAAGTTTAATGTGACTGCCAAAAAGATCAGTGAAGTCGGATATTTTGTCCCCGGAAACCAGGCTTATGAATCTGGTACATTTTTTGTGGAACCGGATTTGTCCAATGCTGGATATTTCTGGTCGGCAGGTGCTGTTACCCAAAAAATGATTACCGTGGACCATGTTTCAAAAAATTCCTTGCAAGGTGATCTGGCCCAGGTGGATATTCTTGAGAAAATGGGCTGTGAAGTTCAAATCAATGAAAACAGCATCGGTGTTTGCGGTAAAAATCTTAAGGGTATCAAAGTTGATATGGCCGATACCCCGGATGCAGTGCCTGCCATTTCAGTGGTGGCAGGTTTTGCAAAAGGAAAAACCAGGATCAGCAATATTAAGCACCTCAGACAAAAAGAATGCGATCGGATTGATGCCATCTCATCCCAGCTTTTAAAAATGGGTATCCAGGTAAATCAGGGGGATGATTTTCTTGAAATCACCGGTGGAATCCCCCGGGGTGCTCAAATTGAAACCTTTAACGACCATAGGATTGCCATGGCATTCTCAGTGGCTGGCCTGGCTGTAGAGGGTATTGAGATTGAGAATGAAACCTGTGTGGAAAAATCCTTTCCCAATTATTGGGATATTTTTGATAGGTTATAGGCTGAATCAGGCAGATATTGATTAAAAAGAATGATTATGAAAATATTTCTCATCGGCTACAGATGTACAGGCAAGAGCACCACAGGCAAGATTTTATCAGATCTTCTGGGATGTCCTTTTCTTGATACGGATGTCCAAATTGAAACCCGTGCCGGGCAATCGATTTCACAAATTGTTCAAAACCATGGTTGGAAAACGTTCCGAACACAGGAGAAAGCAGTCCTTTTGGAATTAAAGCAAAGGGACAATCTTGTTGTTGCAACCGGTGGCGGAATTATTCTTGACCCTGAGAGCAGGACTTTTTTAAAAGAAAACGGATATTGTATCTGGTTATGGGCAACCCCGGATACTGTGATGCAAAGAATTCAAATGGATGAAAAATTAAAGGCAAACAGGCCTGCTCTAACCGTACAGGATCTTGAGAAGGAAACACGGTCAATGATGGACTTAAGGGAACCATACTATACTCAATTGTCACAGCTTAAGATCGATACAGGTGTGAATTCACCTCAAGCGACATCCAAGATCATACAAAGGAGGTTATCCAATGTCGGGTAGCAGTTTTGGAAAAGCATTTCATATTACAACATTTGGTGAATCCCATGGTGAAGCGTTAGGTGTGGTCATCCAGGGATGCCCTCCCGGGCTTTTGATTAGTGAAGACATCATTTATCAGGCACTAAAAAAGCGTAAACCCGGAAACGGCCCTGCCAGTACTTCAAGAAAAGAGCCGGACAAACCGAAAATTTTGTCCGGTACATTTAATGGTAAAACAACCGGTACTCCCTTGACCATTTTTATTGAGAACAAGGATGCAAATTCCAAGGCCTATGAAAAAAATGCCGCTATTTTTCGACCCGGACACGGAGATATAACCTATCAAGCCAAATACGGCATCCGGGATTTCAGGGGAGGGGGCAGGGCATCTGCCAGAGAAACAGCTGCCAGGGTTGCTGCTGGTGCTGTGGCCCAAATCATTCTGGATACTTACAAGATTCGAATTAACACCTTTACCATTTCCCTTGGCGGGATTCATGCCGAAAGGATCGATCCTGGAATAGGAGATGAAAATATTTTGCTATGTCCTTGTAAAGATGCTGCCCAAAAAATGCTTAAAAGAATTAAAGAGGTGAAAAAGAAAGGGGATTCATTAGGCGGTGTTGTCCAGATTTGTGCCTCCAATGTGCCGGCGGGCATTGGAGATCCGGTATTTGATAAGCTGGATGCCGATATTGCCAAGGGATTAATGAGTATTGGCGCAGTCAAAGCGGTGGAAATCGGTGCAGGCATAAATGCTTCGCAAATGACCGGATTTGAAAACAATGACCAGATTACCAAAAAAGGGTTTAAGACCAACAATGCCGGAGGGATATTGGCGGGTATTTCCAATGGGGATGAGATCGTGGCCAGGGTTCATGTAAAACCCATTCCCAGCATCTCCATAGAACAGGATACCATTGATGAAAAGGGAAAAGCCCAGACGGTTTCAACCAAAGGACGCCATGATATCAGCGCAATCCCCAGAATAAATAAGGTCTGCGAGGCTATGATGGCAATCGTCCTGGCAGACCATATCTTAAGACAAAAAACTTTGGTATAATCCCTGGCAGTTAATGTCAGTTCTATGAAGTTATTTTTCGATGATATCCGCTTCCAGTTTTTGGGCAATTTCAAGAGCGGTATTTAGCGAATCGTTAATTGTAAATAATTGAATTTTTAATGTTTTTAATGATGCAGGGGTTGCAGAAATCTTTTCATTTCCTGCAAGAATCTTAGCCAGTCTCTGGGAACTTTTTGAAAACTCGCTGAGTTTTTCACTAAAGGTTGTAATCTCGCTTGCCCATTTTTCTCTCTCATCTTTTGTAAGTTCAATGTTTGCA
>JAAEMC010001167.1 GCA_024225895.1 Desulfobacteraceae bacterium
ATCAGCATGGCACTTTTTGTTTCTGGGTTAGCGACTTTCGTTCAGGCCAAAAAAATCGGCCCTATCGGCTCCGGACTTTTAAGTATCCAGGGAACCAGTTTTACATTTCTGGGTACAATAATTTCCATTGGTATTGGTGTCAAGGCGTCAGGCGGCTCGATGGAAGCAGCACTGTGCACGATTTTTGGTGTTTGTTTTGCCGGGGATAAATAAATCCTGATAATTAGGAGTTCAATATCTTTTTGGCACTTTCATTGTTCACTTCTGTGACATGTGGGATGCCGGTTTCATCTGCGGTTTCCCTGTTGCCTGCAAAAATTTCATGGCGGGTGATCTGATCCAATGAGAATTTCCTTGCACCTGCCATGAGCTGCTGCAGGCCGCAGGCAAGTTTGTCTGCCTGGGTGTAGAACCCAATAGCGCCGTAAGGCACATTTTTCATCTCATCTTTACCCAGTTTCTTTTCAAGATCATGGTAACCTGCAAAGATTTCATCCACAGTCTTTCCAACTTCAAGGACTGTCTTGGGAAGTTCATTCCAGTTACCGTTTACGCCTGCCCGTCTTTCAGGATAGATGGCTCCTTCAATATTGGCTCCCAAGAATCCGGGGATCATAATGGCCCTTCCCATGCAGATCAATTTTGTATAAGGAGCTCCAAGTGCCAATGATTTAAAAATATGGTCTTCAAGGGCAAAGCCTCCGGCAAAGGACATATCCACAACATTTTTGCCTTTGGCCGAAAGAATACTGGCATATTCATGGGCTTTTGAGTGCAGGTGAATGGAGGGAACACCCCAGCTTTGCATCATATTCCAGGGACTCATGCCAGTACCACCGCCGGAACCGTCAATGGTCAGAAGATCCAGTTCGGCATCAGTTGCAAACTTAATGGCCATGGCCAGCTCTTCCATGCCGTATGATCCGGTTTTTAAGGTGATTCTTTCAAACCCGATACCGCGCAGGTATTCCACGCTGTCCATAAAATCTTCCTGGACTTTTCCCACGGAATTCAGGTTAGTAGCACCAAGGCGGCTGTGGCGGGCAAAGGATTTGATGGCGCCCTGCTCAAATCCCTGCTGGACTTCAGGTAAAGAAGGATCAGGATCAACTACATAGCCGCGGTCTTTAAGGAACATGGCATACTCAAGGCTTCTTACCTGAATTTCGCCGCCGATATTCTTGGCGCCCTGGCCCCACTTAAGCTCTATGATGCACTTATCGCCGTATTTATCCACAACATATTCTGCAACGCCGTTTCTGGTATCTTCAACATTTAACTGTACAATGATGGCGCCGTATCCGTCGTAATATCTTAAATAGGTGCCGATTCGTCGATCCAGTTCCGGCGCTTTTACAATTTTACCTCTTTTGTCTTCCTGGGGTCCTATTTCGGAATTTTTATCAACCCCCACAACATTTTCACCGATCACAACGGGAATACCGATCAAGGCTCCGCCAATGGCAAAGGAATCCCAATATTTTTCCGCAATAAAAGTGGATCCCATGGCCCCGGTCATCATGGGCATGCGAATTTTTGTTTTTACCCGGTTTCCAAATTCGGTCTTAAGGCTGACATTGGGGAAAATGCAGTCATCAGGGCTGTTGGTCAATGTATCTGATATTCCGGAAGCGCCATAGGCATATCCTTGAATTCTCAATGAATTATAGGATACCCCCACATGGGTCGTATTGTTAGCTCCTGCGGTAACAAGACCAAAGCTTCTGGGGTATAGTAATTTTCTGCCCACCATACTGGACAGCCATGTTTCACACTTTCCCTTGCAATCGGCCCGACAGAGCGTACAAAGGCTTGATTCACAAGCATTTCCACGATTTTTTGTTCCTAAGGCATCATTGCCCTTTGAAAATCTCATCTCCATATTTCGATCTCCTTAATCTAAGATTAAAAGTTTATTAGGCGGCATTTCTTCATTGAAATGATTATCTCAAAAAACAAAAAGGCGTCTGCCCGTTTTAATTACGGATCAGACGCCTTTGTCTCTTTTGAATTTATTTTTACGTCATTGGAAAAATAAATCGAATGGACTAAGAACTATATGGATCATAACTTAATGTCAACTTAATTTAGTAAAATAAATTATAATATACTAACTATTATTAATAATTTTTCCTTCAATATTTTATTTTACTTAAAAAAACTTAATCATAATTGATCATTGATTAATTTTTTCTGATTAATTTTTTTATTCCCAACCCGGGAAAACCGAAAAGATAAAGCTATCGCCGCCAACAGGGCAATCAAGGTGGATACACCTGATAAAAAGCCGACACCGGCAATACCGTACGCTTTCCAAACAAGGCCGCCCATCAAAGCGCCAACGACTCTTCCAATACCTGCGACGGCAAAATAAAGAGACATGGTGGAAGCTCTGAAATCCGGCACAAGTTCCGTACTCAGGCTCATGGAGGTCACAATGGTGAATTCAAAGGTTAAAAAAAGAATGAATAGTCCGAAAAGGACATAAACCAGACCGACATCCAGAAAAATCAGGGCAAAGTAACTGATGGCGGTCAAAAGAGTTCCATACACAATGGATTTTACCAATCCGATCCTGTCTGACAAACCAGCGGTTAAAGATTCACCCAAAAACTCTGCCAGCCCGATAAAAAATGCACCAGCCCCTAATACGACAAGGGATAGATTATATGAACTTTCCAGCCAAATCCCGTAAACCACAAAAAGATTGTCATTGGCCAGGCACATAAAAAACGTAAATACAAGCATGGCCTTCACCTTTGGCTGCCGTACAATTTTTTTCCATATGCCGATGGTTGAGGGTGGATTGTTCTTTTTAGCTTTTATTTTGGATAAGGCATTGGGGATTTTTGTATCCCGGGGAAAAATCTTAAGAATAATAAAAAAGCAGGAAAGAGTCAGGCACCCGATAATCAGAAATGGGGTCTGCCAATTATATTTTTCAATTATAAAACCGGATAAAGGAATACCAACAAGGGTACTTGCTGCCCAGGAAAATTCCATAATCCCGATGACCATGCCCCGTTTCTCAATGGGAACAATATTCCCTGCAATGCCCTGGAGTGTCGGATCAATGATGCTCTTGGAAACACCGGCAAGCATAAGAGAAATCATAACGACAATATAAAACGGAAAGAGTCCGACAGCGAACATGGCTGTTGTAAGAAGCGCCATTGAAAATAAAAGCAGTAATTTATATCCGATCCGGTCTCCGATGGTGACAATGAAGGGTGCAAAAAGAGATGATGCCTGGTTTAAGGCAATAATAGAAGTAATGGATGACAATTCAACCCCAAGACCCCTGGCCATGGCAGGGGCAAACGGATACATCAGCCGCTTGGCTGTATTAGCTAAAAACTTGCTGGCCGTGGCAATGGCGATAAACCCGGTTTTGGACTGTTGTTTTTCCCCGGAAAGAGTGACGGTATCTGATTTTAATATGCTCTGTTCCAACTTTGGATAGCCTCCGGTTAATTATGCTTAACTTTGATTTTAATGGATGTTACTATACCGGCTATTATAGGATGAAACCAATGAAACGATCTTATAAAAGGTATAAGCCAAATGAATATCAGGGACCTGGATCTGAATCTGTTAAGGGTATTTGATGCGATCATTAAAGAACAAAATCTG
>JAAEMC010001168.1 GCA_024225895.1 Desulfobacteraceae bacterium
AACCCTATGAAATGCCTGCATGCCGGGAGACCTGGATCGAGCTGCTCCACCCGGAAGACCGTGAAAAAACAGTATCCTATGTGGATAAATGTATTGCCCGGAAAAAAAGCTGGGCTATTGAATTCAGACTTCGTACAAAATCAGGAAAGTATAAATGGATTTTGGGAAGAGGCCGGGTTTCGGTCTGGGACGAAAGGGGAAATCCAGCCAGAAGAACAGGTACTAATAAGGATATCACCGATCGCAAAGAGGCTGAATTCGAGCGCGAAGAATTAATTAAAAAACTCAATTGTGCCTTAAAGGATGTAAAAACCTTGGGAGGTCTCATCCCCATCTGTTCAAGCTGCAAAAAGATCAGGGACGATAAGGGATATTGGAACCAGCTTGAAAGTTATTTTGAGCAGCATTCAACGGCATTGTTCTCCCACAGCCTGTGTCCTGGTTGCATGGACGAAATATATGGCAAGGATGACTGGTACATTGAAATGAAGCAAAATCAGGATGAATCCTGATCCTACCAAAAATGAAAATCGATTTGCATTGCCACTCAAAGTATTCATGTGATAATTCCTTTGATCCACAGAGACTTATTCAAGAGGCTGCACTAATTGGGCTTGATGGTATCTGCATCACCGAACATGATTCGGTTGAGGCATCAAAACCCTATGCAAACTTGGAAACGCCTGAAGGATTTCTGATTTTTAGGGCAGTAGAAATTTCAACACAAATGGGGCATATGTTGGCCTATGGCTTGGAAGACGATTCCTGGGATCAAAGGGGACGATTTCGTTATATTGATCTTGAAACAGCCGTTTTGCAGGTAAAGCAAAGGGGAGGTATTTGTGTGCCTTCTCATCCTTTTCGCGGCGTTGAATCCATGGGGGAGTGTGCGTTCGATCAGCAGCTTTTTGATGCGGTTGAGACCATTAACGGCAATAATTATTTCGTCCATAACAATAGAGCTGTCGACTATGCAAAAAACCTGAACATGACCGGTGTCGGCGGCAGTGACTGCCACGGACCCGGACAGGTCGGAAGGGCGTATACTCAATTTGAAAGGCCGGTTTATAATATCCGGGATATTGCAGAAGAAATAAAGCAGGGACGGTGTAAAGCCGTTTTAGCCAGTTAAGGGCTATAGATAAGTTAAAAAGCATTCACTTAAAAATCGTCAAAAAAAATTATAGGCAGAAACACCATGGGGTGTGAAATGAAACAATTGTTCATCATTATAGGAATTTGTTTAATCGTCATGGGGGCTGAAGCCACCACCCTTAAATTGGTCACTTTGGAAAGCCCGCCGGCAGAATTCTCATTGGATGGAAAAAGTACGGGTCGAAATGTGGATATCTCCATGGAATGTCTCAAGAGAATGGGGTTTCAAAGCAATGTGCTTATTGTCCCCTGGCAGCGAGCCATAATTATGGTCAAGCATGGAACGGCAGATGGTATCATTGATGCAGCATATAACACGGAGAGATCTGGGTTTTTATATTATCCTGACGAAGAAATATATGTTGAAGAATGGTATGCTTTTAAGCGTAAAGATGATGCGGTTACTTTTGATAAAGGGCTTGCCAATGTCGGTCAATATGCTTTGGGTATTTCAAGGGGTTTCGAATACGGTGGTTTGATACAGGAAGCCATTAACAACCGGCGTTTTAAAAAAATTGAAGAGGTTGCCAACAATGAAATGAATATTAGCAAACTCATTGTTCAACGTTTTGATGTCTTTGTAGGTGTGAAATTGACTATTTTAAATCTGTCAAAAAAGATGGGGTATTCAGATCAAATAGAAATTGTCAAGATGACTGAAACCAAAAAGCCTTATCTTTTGAGTTCATCAAAAACCTATGTCGCCTTTTCCAAACAGACCATGACCCAGGATATTGCCCAATTGTTTTCTGATACATTAAAAGAAATGAAAGCCGATGGCACTGTTATCCGTATCGAACAAAAGTATTACTAATCAAACAGGGCGCTGGCATGTTTTGAAACTGCCAGCGCCCTGTCTTTGTTTTTAGTTTAAAAGAGGACCTTTTTATTCTATCTCAAAAGCACATTCTCCGTGAACCGCATTATCAAGCCCTTCATGCTCATCTGTTCTTTCAACCCGGAAACTCCGGCATTGGTATGCACTACATTACCGTATATTAATCGATTCATTTTGGAACATTATTTTGAGAATCAAAATAAACATGGGAAAGCATGGGCGGTTTCTTACATTTTTGTATGATTTGAAAAATTTAAATGTGCCTTTTGGCTATGTGCCGATACCGTTTTTTCCCTTGCTTTTAACGTCAAACAAAAGGTTGTCTGCCCGGGCAAGCAGGTCAGGCAGATTTTTACCATCTTCCGGAAAGGTGGAGATGCCGTAGCTGGCCTTCAATTCTACTTTATTTCCTTGTCCTTCAAGATATCTGGTCTTGGACATTGTTTCCCGGATTTTTTGGGATTTTCCCCTTGCTTGTTCTTTGTCTAAACCAGGCAAGACAATAACAAACTCATCCCCACCGTAGGCAACCCCGTATGCAGGCGGTTCAATGACCTGTCTGATTGTGCCTGCCACTTCTTTGAGTGCCTGGCTGCCGTTAAGATGGCCATAGGTGTCCACGGTTTCTTTAAAATTATCCATGTCCATGAAAATAACTGAAAATTCTGTTCCTTTTGTGCCCACTCTTTTTTCCAGGTCTTTGTATAGGTAACGGATATTATAAAGCCCGGTCAAATCATCGTGCATGGCCAGGTGTTTGAGTGATTCGTTCTTCCGTGAAAGGGCCATGATCAACTGGGATTTGTCCCTGTTCAACAGGTAGTGGTCCACCGCCTCAAGCAAGGTTTTTTTTACATCGTTTTCTTTCAGGGGTTTGGGAATATACCGGAAGATATCGCCATTGTTGATACGCTTGGCCATTTCAACCTGATCTTCATTACTACAAAAGGCCAGACGCACAATTTGCGGGTATTGTTTTTTGATCAGCTGGAGCAGCACCATACCGTCCAGATCTTTTATTATCAGGTCCGATACAACTACCTGGATCGGCTGCTGCAGTAAAATTTGCAGGCCGTCCTTGGCACAATTGGTAATAAGTTTTTGATAGGGTTCGTTTACAAGGTAGTCTTCAAGCTGGTCTTTGATCTCTTCATGATGGTCAACAAACAGGATCGTGATATCTTTTTCGTTCATATTTTTTCCAAAAACAGCGTAAGCCGGATAAGAATTTGCGCTAACTTTTTGCTATTATACTGTAAATGCCCTGTCTTTAAAAGGATTAAACCGGCTATCGATCCGGTTTGACATTTCAGGGTAAAAAGGAGCGATTCCTTATTTGCCCGGCAGTTTAATGCGATCTGTTTTTTCAACGGTCAGGGTAATTGCCCCCCAGTCTGATTCTACTTTGCCGCAGATCAGGTAGGGTTTGCCATAGGCCAGCATATGGCAGAAAAGTGCATAAGCCTTTGGGAAAAAAGTGGTTTCAATGATGCCTGTTTCATCTTCAAAGGTCAAAAATTTCATGGGGTCCCCATGCTTGGTTTTCACAACCTTGCCTGTGATCAGCCATCCGGCAAACCGAATTCGCTTACCGATAAATTTTGGCAGATCCTTTGCCTTGATGGTGTTTTTGTCTGAAATGGCGTGCTGATAGAGTACAATAGGATGGCAGTCACACAGAAATCCCAGGACACAAAATTCTTGTCTTAGTGCCTGCTTCCGGCTGGGGCGGGGAAATTGGGGCCAGGGTGCGGCCACAGCCTTTGTTTGAAATAATCCGGGGGTTGGTTTGGGTTTTTGTTTTTGCCATTGCAAAAAGGCCCACAACAAAGCGGCCCTGTTGCCGGTGTCACAGAATCGGTCAAGGCTGCCGCTGTGTATCAGGGCTTTGGCATCATCTGAACCCGGACGGACCCGGTTGAAAAAGTCTTCAAGGGTTTTAAAGGGCAATTCTGTACGGTTCTGTACGATTTTTCCCATGGTCCTGGCAGAAAGATTTTTAAAGGATAAAAAACCGACCCTCAGTTTTTTGCTGCAGCCTTTCCACTTTATACCGCTTTTATTCACATCAGGGGGCAGGATGGTTACCCCCATTCTTCTGGCTTCTGATACATAGGCAAAGGTGGAGTAAAAGCCCCCCTGGTTGCTGATGACGGCTGCCATGAATTCGGCCGGATAATGAGTTTTTAAGTAAGCTGCCTGAAAAGAGACCCGGGCATAGGAAGCACTATGGGGTTTGCAAAAAGAATACCCGGAAAAAGAGGTGATCATTTCCCAGACCAACTGGATATCATCCGGCGATACCCCTCGCTGTCGGGCCCCATTTTCAAACCGTTGGCGATAATCCTTAAGCTCAAACTCTTTATCCTTTTTGGACATAATTTTCCGTAACCCATCGGCTTCGGCATGGTTGAACCCGGCCATGCCCATGGCCACTTTGGAGACATCCTCCTGGTAGACCATGATGCCGAAGGTTTCGTTGAGCACATTTTCCAAAAGAGGGTGAATCGGTTCCCAGACACCGGTGTGAAGGCGCTTGATATATTCCTGGATAAATTCGTTGGCTGCGGGCCGGATAATGGAAGAATGAATAATCACATGTTCGAAATCTCCGATCCTGGATTTTTTTTGAAGCTGCCGCATGGCAGGGCTTTCAATGTAAAAGCAGCCCATGGTGTTGCCGGCTGCCACATTGTGCTGGGTTTCAAAATCATCTTCCGGGTCCTGGCCGTCGAAATCGGTGAATACTCCTTTGGATGATGTGATGTCGGCAATGGTATCCCGGATGACTCCCAGGCTTCGATTGCCCAGCAGGTCAATTTTAACCAGGCCGGCATCTTCTGCGGAATCCTTTTCCCATTGCATCAGGGGAACGCCTTTGGGGGCCTTTTCTATGGGTACGTAGGTGTCAATGGGATGGGGGGTGATCACCACGCCGCCGGGATGGACGGAAAGATATCTCGGGGTGCCGATAATGGCCTGGGCATAGACCATGATTTCAGGCCAGGGCTGGGGAAAATCCATATGTCTGAATTCCGGCCGCTGCCGGATTCTTTTTAAGAGATCTGCTTCAGCCTCATTGAGTTTCCAGAACCAGGGCAGCCGCTTTGAAACCTTGCCGATCTCAGCATCGGGCAGCCCAAATACCTTTGCCACCTCCCTGACTGCCATCCGGGGCTGGAAAAGTACATGGCTGGACACCATGGCAGCGTGACCCTTGAATTTCTCCAGCACATGGTTGATGATGTCATCCCGCTCATCCCATGCAAAATCAATATCAATGTCCGGCGGGTCCTCTCTCCCGGGGTTTAAAAAACGTTCAAAATACAGATTGTATTTGATGGGACACACATTGGTAATACCCAGGCAATAGGCCACAATGGAGGCGGCCCCGGATCCTCTTCCGCAGACCCTGGAACTCTTTTCAACAATTTTTTGGACAACCAGGAAGTACTCGCAAAACCGTTTTTGTCTGATGATCTCAAGCTCATATTCAATCCTGCGGATCACTTTGCCGGAAAGACTTGCTCCATAGCGTTTCCTGGCACCTTTAAAGGCCTTTTTGTACAAGAGCGTTTCTGCATTTTGTCCATTCTTTTTTGTTAATGGCGGCATGACAACACCAAAATCCGGTTGTTGGAAGGCAAGTTTTTCTGACAATTCATGAGTTGCTTTGATGGCATTGGGAAAAATGGCAAACCGCCTGTTGTATTCAGCCGGAGGTGCCAAAAAAGCATTTTCCACAGCCATATCTTTGCCCCTCAAACGGCTCAGGCATGTGTTTTTGTCAATAGCCCGAAGCATTTGGTGAATTCTAAAATCCTCTTTGTTTAAAAAAAAATTGCCCGGCGTTGCCACCACAGGGATGGAAAGTTTTTTGGCGGTGACGCAAAGCAGATGATTGACAGAAACAGGCACCCTTGGCAGATGTGCGGCCAGGTCCACATGGCTCTCATGCCAGGGCGCCAAAAGGTCATGGCTTTTTGTGAGCACCACCAGCCCTTTTTTAAAGTCCGGTAAACATGTTTTTAGATTGAATTGTTTGCAGGTATGCCGTTGGGTGATCAACTGCGTCAGATTGCTGTACCCTTCTTGATCTTTGACCAGGCAGACAGCCCGGTGACAGGTGACAGGGTCGGTGAGTTCGGCACCGATGATGGGCGTGATGCCCTCTCGTTTACATTCCTTTAGAAAAGGCCACAGGCCGTACAGGTTGTCCGTATCCGTTAAAGCGAGTTTTGTGTGCCCAAGGGTTTTTGCTTTTTTTATCAGATGTTGGACAGAGGGTGTGCCCCACATCAGGGAATAATGGGATCTGACGTATAGAGGTATCATTGAGATCACCTGTGTTATGCAACCAGCGCAAGGCCGGGTTTGATGGCATTTTTGCCAAATCTTTGGCGGATGTTCTCCATGGTTAGGGCAAGATGCCTTTGCTTCTGTATTTTTGCCTTGTTGGAAAAGATATCCATCTGTACCTCTGGCGCTGTTAATTTGTCGCAGACAAGGCGCATGTGGCGGATACGGGTTCGCCTTTTCCATGCCTTGTATAAAAGGGGAATCAGTTTTTTAAACAGGATCAGTTCATGGGCAGTGGGCGGTGTGATTTTCGTGGTTGCCTTGCTTTGAATTCCGTCGGAATAAGACAGTGTAATTGTCATGGCAGCACCGTGTTTTTTTTTCAAGCGCAGCTTACGGCTGATCTCTTGACCCAAAAAATAGAGCCCTTTTTTAAGCTGGGCAAGATCATTGGTGTCATCAGCAAATTC
>JAAEMC010001169.1 GCA_024225895.1 Desulfobacteraceae bacterium
AACCCTAATGTTGCATAAAGCGTTAATTTATGGTTTATCTTCGACATGAAAAAAAGATACTATCCCCGCAAAAAGCCCTTTAAAAAGAAATCAGGGAAAACCTTTGAAATGAAAGCTGGTTCCGACCGGTCTTTAAAAGGGGTTTTTCAACAAATAGGAGTGCCAGACAAAACGGCATTCAAGCCGGATCCTTTCCAGCAAGAGGCACTTGAGGCTATCAAGGATTCAGATTGCCTTGTAACAGCACCCACAGGGGCCGGGAAAACCTGGATTGCCCAACAGGTGGCAAAGCACATCATGGAGAAAAAAGGGAAAACCTGGTATGCTACACCGTTAAAGGCATTGACCAACTCCATCCATGCCCAGTTCTGTGAAATTTTCGGAAAAAAAAATGTAGGTATTCTTACCGGCGACATCAAGAAAAATCCGGACGCCTCCATCATTATCGGAACCACAGAAATCTTGAGAAACCAACTTTACGACGCCATGCACACGGGCGAAAGTTTAAATTGCGACTTTATTATCCTGGATGAGGCCCACTATTTAGGAGATGAGGACCGAGGAGTGGTTTGGGAAGAAATTATGATCTATTTGCCGGTGCGGATCCCGCTGCTGCTTTTATCCGCCACCATCGGCAATCCAGATCAGATATCCGGGTGGCTGACATCCATTAGGGGCAAAAAGTGCCGGGTGATTGAAAACCATAAACGGCCGGTTCCGCTTTTCCCACTTTTTTTTCACCCGTCAGGCACCCTTTTCCCCTTGATGAAAAAAGAGCATTCCCCCAACCGCCAGCTGCTGCATAAAAAGGTGTTCGAATTTGCCAAAAAAAAACGGCCGCCCTTGATTGCCCCGCCCGGTAAACTGCCAAAATTTTCCGATATCCTCAATATCCTGAATCATTATCATTTGCTGCCGGCCATCTTTTTTTTAAAATCCAGAGCAGAATGCGATCAGGCTATCAGGCTGTGCAATACTGATATTTTATCAAAGAACCCAGAAGTTAAAGAAAAACTTAATATCAAAATCGATGAACTGGTATGTAACAATCCCCATTTAAAAGACCACCGCCACAGGTCTTACCTGGAAAATACTGGCTGTGCTTCCCACCACAGCGGTCTTTTGCCGGCCTGGAAAGTCGTCGTAGAAACACTTATGGCCCAAGGACTTCTCAACGCGATGTTTGCAACTTCAACCGTGGCAGCTGGAGTGAATTTTCCGGCCAGGTCGGTTGTCATTCTAAATTCCGACCGGTTCAATGGAGTGGAATTCCAAAGTCTTTCCCCAAGCGAATTCCAACAGATGACCGGGAGAGCGGGCCGAAGAGGAATGGACAACATCGGCTTTGGCATTGCCTTACCCGGTAAGTTCATGGATTTGAAATATGTGGGAAAACTCATCAATGCAAATCCTTTGGATGTGCCCAGCCAAATCAAAATTGATTTTTCCATGGTTTTAAATTTATTGCTTTCCCATACACCTGAACAGATTCGGCATCTGCTGGACAAATCATTTGCATCATATTTAATTTCCCAGAGTAAAAAACGAGGAGAACTTGCCAGAAAACGATTCGGTAATTCACTCGAACACCTTTGGATGGACTTTTTAGATCACATGGGATTTTTACAGCAGGAGAAATTTGTAGATGAAGACGGAAAACTGACATCAGACGGCATATGGGCCTCCAAGCTTAGAATTGACTCTCCTCTGCTGGTGGCCGAAAGTATCCGGCAAAACCTTTTACCGGATAAAGACGCAGCATTGCTGGCAGCCATGATGGCCTCATTTGTCAATGAAAAGGAATTTAAAGATGATCCGTTGTATAAAAAAGATTCTGCCAATAAATTAACCAACACCTTTATCGCCTTGAGAAAAGGATTAAAACCCTTTGCCATCAATATGCTCAAACAAGGATTTCCAGCACCCAACCTTTTTATCCAGCCGGCGTCCCTCATGTATGCTTGGGCCCATGATGAACCATGGGAAAGCATTATGAACCAATCTGAATATGCAGAAGGGGATTTCGCCCGACTGATATTAAGGACCGCTGAAAATCTAAGACAGATGGCTAAATTGGAAAATACCTTTCCAGCGATTGCGCAAGCTTCTAAAAAAGCAGTTGAATTATTACTCAAAGAACCTGTAATTACATTTTATAATTGATATTCGTAAAGGAGAAAAGATATGAAACTGATTAATGTACCCAAAGCGCCCTCTGCAGTTGGTCCTTACAGTCATGCTGTCATCCAGGGTGATTTAATTTATTGTTCCGGTCAGATCCCTTTGGACCCGAAAACCATGGAAATCATTGGCAAGGATATTGAAGCCCAAACCGAACAGGTAATGAGAAATATTGAATCCATATTAAAATACGTGGATTCCGGCCTGGATAAAATTGTCAAAGCCACTGTCTTTCTTGCCAATCTGGATGATTTTCACGGGATGAACGTAATATATGAGGCAGCTTTAAAGGGTCATAAACCGGCTCGCTCCACATTTCAGGTGGCAAAACTGCCCAAGGATGCCCTCATTGAGATTGAATGTATTGCCGTTAAAGAGTTAGGAAACAATTAAGATGACTGAAGATACAAAAAAAATAATTTATTCCATGATTGGCGTAGGTAAATTTCATGGTCCGCACCAGGTGTTAAAGGATATTTCATTATCTTATTATTATGGTGCGAAAATCGGAGTGTTAGGGTTAAATGGCTCCGGAAAAAGCTCCTTGCTCAGAATCATGGCTGGTTTGGACACTGAATTTGTCGGGGAAACCATCCTGTCCAAAGGATTTTCCGTGGGATTACTTGAGCAAGAGCCATTGGTTGACAGCGCCAAAACGGTTAAACAGGTTGTTGAAGAAGGCGTTCAGGAGGTTGTTGATCTTTTGAACGAATATGAAAAAATCTCAGAGGAATTTGCCAATCCCATGTCTGACGATGAAATGGACAAACTCATAGAGCGACAGGGAAAGCTTCAGGAAAAGCTTGATCACCTGGATGCCTGGGATCTGGAATCCAGACTAAAAATGGCCATGGATGCCCTTCGCTGCCCGCCTGGTGACACCCCTGTAAATATCATCTCAGGCGGAGAAAAACGACGGGTGGCACTGTGCCGCCTGCTGCTTTCGCAACCGGACATATTGCTTTTGGACGAGCCCACCAACCATTTGGATGCGGAATCTGTAGCCTGGCTTGAAATGCATTTAAGTAAATACCAGGGAACCGTCATTGCCGTAACCCATGACCGGTATTTTTTAGATAATGTGGCAGGCTGGATACTGGAACTGGACAGGGGCGAAGGTATCCCCTGGAAGGGAAATTATTCCTCCTGGCTGGAACAAAAAGAAATCCGACTTGGCAATGAACAAAAATCGATGGGTAAACGCCAAAGGACTCTTCAACGGGAGTTGGAATGGATCCGGATGTCGCCCAAAGGCAAGCGGAGCAAATCCAAGGCCAGAATCAATGCCTATGAAAGCCTGTTGAAAAAAGATGTAAAAGAGCAGGAACAGGAAATGGAAATCTTTATCCCGCCAGGCCCCCGGTTGGGAGACAAAGTGATTGTGGCTCAAAATGTTTCTAAGGGATTTGACGACAAATTTCTCGTGGAAAAGATGAGTTTCGTTATTCCTGCCGGTGGCATCATTGGTGTTGTCGGGCCCAATGGGGCAGGCAAGACCACTCTTTTCAACATGATTACCGGAAAAGAAACACCCACCAATGGTAAAATTGAGTTGGGCAAAAGTGTCAAGCTGGCCTATGTAGACCAGGAACGGGACACCCTTGACTCGGAAAAGACGATCTTCGAGGTCATTTCAAACGAATCAGAACAAATGCTCATCGGCGGCCGCAAGATCAATTCCAGGGCCTATGTGGCCAAATTCAATTTTTCAGGCTCTGACCAGCAAAAAAAGGTAAAGGATATTTCAGGGGGTGAACGCAACCGGGTTCACCTGGCCACCATGCTCAAAGAAGAAGCCAATGTCCTGTTGCTGGACGAACCTACCAATGACCTGGATGTCAATACAATGCGAGCCCTGGAAGAAGCATTGGAGAATTTTGCCGGGTGTGCGGTGATTATCAGCCATGACAGGTGGTTTTTAGATCGGATTGCCACCCATATTCTGGCCTTTGAAGGTGACAGCCAGACCCTGTTTTTCGAAGGCTCGTACTCGGATTATGAGAAAGACCGTAAAAAAAGACTGGGAACCAAGGCAGATGTCCCCAGCCGCATTAAATACAGGAATCTGACCAGATAAATTATTGGAAAAAACCTTGTCTCTATTTCAAAAAGGATTGGTTCAGATCCATATAGCGGTTTTTCTCTTTGGTTTTGCCGGGCTGTTTGGCAAGTTTTTGCTTTGCAGCCCGCTTTATATTGTGCTTGGCAGAACTTTTTTTGCAGCCGTCACCCTCTTTGTTTACGCCCGTTTGATCTCAAAAACACAGCTTGGCTCTTTTTCCAATAAGGATATCTTTTTTTTCATTTTGCAGGGGATTTTGCTTGCTTTGCACTGGTATACTTTTTTTCTTTCCATCAGGATATCCAGTGTGGCAGTGGGCCTGATCACCTTTTCAAGCTTTCCCCTGTTTGTCACCTTTATGGAGCCTTTCTTTTTTAAAGAAAGGCTCAAACAATTTGACGTACTTATTGCAGTTGCAGTCTTCATCGGGATTATCCTGGTTATCCCTGATTTAGATTTTGCGAACAATGTTACAAGGGGAGGCTTTTTCGGACTTATTTCCGGGCTGACCTTTGCATTCCTGGCCCTTGTCAACCGACGAAATGCCAGAAGCCTGGATGCCGTTGCCGTGGCATTTTATCAAAATCTATTTGCCGCCCTGTTTTTAATCTTCCCGATTTTGCTTGCCCGCCTTGACTTGCCGGCGGTTTCAGATTTACCCGGCTTAATTGTCCTGGGGGTATTCTGTACCGCAATTGCCCATACCTGCTTTATTAATGCCCTTTCAACAATCCGGGCCCAGACCGCAAGTGTAATCGCAGGGCTTGAGCCGGTCTATGGTATTGCTCTGGCTTTCTTTATACTTAACGAAAATCCCCAATTCCGAACTCTTTTAGGCGGTGCCGTTATTATCAGTGCCACTATTCTGGCCGGGCAAAAAAAATAAGCGGCCAAATCCAATTTTCTTTATTTTATTCAATTTTCAACCTAACTTGGCAGCCTGCAACATTATTGCTATTATAAATAAGATATTGACAAATACGCCTTGTATACAATAGGTGTCTATAGCGATTGTAAAAACTAATTTTCCGAATAACCAAATGGCGCATGACAATCGCCAACAACCAAATAGTTCATAAATTCGAAGACTTAAGTCAAATGGCATGGGATATCTCAATTCTGATTTAATGGAATATATTTTTGACATTTGGTCTAAGTTACAGGAGAACCTGTCTTATGGAAATCAACTCACTGAAAGACAAAGTCTACAAATCGTTAAGGCGTGATATTATTTCCGGCAAGCTTGCCGGAGGCACCCGTATTACTGAATCTGCCGTTGCCATAAGCCTTGGCGTTAGTCGGACCCCGGTACGGGAGGCCATGCAAAAGCTGTTGCAGGAAAGAATTTTAAAATCCATCCACCGGGCAGGGTATCTTGTAGAAGACCTTTCAGATGACGAGATTAGGGATCTTTTCGATATTCGTATGGAAATTGAATCCATTGCCATTAAAAAGGCCATCAATCAAATCTCGGTGGATGAACTCAAGCAGTTAGATGATAATCTTGAAGCCACCAAAGGCCTCATTAAAAATCGGGAAACCGAATATATCACCCACCTGGATATTGAATTTCATTCCACGATTTACAAGGCAGCCAGAAGCAAAACACTCTACCGGATTTGTAAAAACTTGAGTGACCTGACCATGAAGTACCGAACCTGGCTTCATCAGGATAAAACCTTATGGAATGAAGCATTGCAACACCATTTGCTTGTCTACCAAACCCTGCTTTCAAAAGATGAAAAGGGTGCGATGAAAGCAGTCTCGAGCCACTTAAATAAAGCAAAATCCCATATTCTTGAGATGATGAAAAGGATGCGTTCGGACGCCTTTGCAGAAGAAGATTTATAGTTTAATAATTAAATCTAATGATGTAAGGGCGGACCTTGTGTGTCCGCCCTTATTAACATCTTTTAAGCTTTTCAAACTGGCTGATACAAAGGTCCGTCCTTACAGGTTAATAAATCGAATTGTTAAATAATCTCAACAGATTAATACCTGCCTAAAATTCGTAAATATTCTGATTTTTCTTTTAATTTTTCCATAACCGGAGCATAGTCCGCCTTTTCAATATCCGCTTCAAGATCAGCATAAAACATATATTCCCAAGGTTTTCCCGGCATGGGTCTGGATTCAAGTTTCACCAGATTGATCTTGTATTCTGAAAAGATTTTCATGACTTCAAACAAGGACCCCGGCTCATTGCCAACGCTAAAAATTACAGATGTCTTACCGACGTCGGCTTTTTCTTTGTATCCCTTTGAAATAATGGCAAATCTTGTATAATTTCTGGGATTATCCTCAATGGATTCTTCAAGGATCTTCATATTAAAAATTTCAGCCGCCATGGTGGAGCCAATGGCAGCGGCATCTTTGTCGTTAGAATCTTTTACATGACGAACCGCACTGGAGGTTGCTTTTACCGGAACCAGTTCAAAATCAGGATATTGATCCAGGTAATTGCGGCACTGTGAAAATGCCGGCGGCGGTCCCAATACCTTTTTAATAGTCTCTTTTGTTGCCCCTTCATGGGCAATCAGGGCATGCTTTACCCGGATAGTAATTTCCCCGATAATTTTAAGATCATATTCCTGCAGCAGGTCATAATTTTCATGAATGGAGCCTGAAAGAGAATTTTCAAGGGGAATTACTCCGTATTCGGCATCATTTGATTCCACGGCTTGAAAAATATCTTTAAAGGTCTTCATGGGAAGCGGTGTAATCTCATCCCCGAAGTATCCCAGGCATGCCTTGTGGCTGTATGCACCATACTCTCCAATAAATGCGGCTGATTTTGATGAGTTTTTATCTAAATTGTTGATGGTTTCGCTCTTTTTTAAATAATCAAAATCCATCTGTTTCCCCACAACAGGCGCAATGACATAAATATCTCTCGTAAGCTGACCGAACTGGTCCGGGTAAAGACTTTGCGGACCGTCTGATAACGCCTGATCCGGATTGTTATGAACCTCGATCATCAATGCGTCTGCTCCGGCAGCCACAGCCGCTCTTGCCATGGGGCTTACCTTTTCCCGGATACCGGTTGCATGGCTGGGATCAATAACAATTGGTAAATGGGTTAATTTTTTTAAAACCGGAATAGCAGAAAGATCCAGCGTGTTCCGCGTATAGGGTTCAAATGTTCTAATTCCTCTTTCACAAAGAATCACATTATTGTTACCTTCTGCCATGATGTATTCGGCCGACATGAGCCATTCTTCAATGGTGGAAGCCAGCCCCCTTTTTAAAACAACTGGCTTGCCCATGCGGCCCACACATTTGAGCAGTTCAAAATTTTGCATATTCCTGGCCCCGACCTGCACGACATCAATGTATTTCATCATCAGATCCGCCTGGGTCGGGGAAGTGATTTCCGTGACAACCCCCAGGCCGGTTTTTTCTCTGACTTCGGCTAAAATTTTTAAGCCCTCCTCTTCCAATCCCTGGAATGAGTATGGGGATGACCTGGGTTTGTAGGCCCCTCCCCTGAATAAAACCGCGCCATATTTTTTTACTTCCTGGGCAATGGCAAGGGACTGTTCACGACTTTCCACCGCACATGGACCCGCTATAACAACAATGCGATCACCGCCAACCACCACATTGCCAACCTTGACTTTGGTATCTCCTTTTTTCAAATCGCGGCTGACCAGTTTATAGGAAGTTTTAATGGGGACCACCTCTTTTACGCCTTGAAGCGAGCTGAAATCCGTAGCACTCTTTTTGTTGTTACCGATAATACCAATGACGTTTCTGCCGCTTTCTGTGATTTCACGGGTGATACAGCCGTCATCGGAAAGCATGTTCCTGATTTTGTCCTTCTGGGTTTGGGTAATGTCACTGTCAAGTACGAGTATCATGTCTTCTCCTAAAAATTATGGGTAAAATAAAAAAGGCCCTGGGAAAATCCCAGGGCCTAAAATTGAAAAACCCCGGGTGGCTTTAATGTCCACCCGGGGTTGTATTTACTTTATGCTACTGTCATACCGCCGGATGAACGCTCCTAAAAAAGAAAAAGAAGCGCTCAAAATTAAATATGGCTATATGTTCAATTGTTAAAATATTCATCAATCATTCCTGTTGTTTGTATATCCGTCTCTTCTACATATGATTGTTCTTTGTGTCAAGAAAAATTTACACC
>JAAEMC010001170.1 GCA_024225895.1 Desulfobacteraceae bacterium
GATGTCAGGAACCAGTCGGGAAAACCTGTCAAGGGGTTATTGATAGCGGCGATAAAAAGTAAGAAATGAGCAGACCAGGAGACATCATATTTAATTTAAACAAATGAAATGCATCGGACAAGCCGTAGATGTTCAGCGTTATATCTATTAACGAAAGCATAGAGGGAAAAAATGACTGATCGTTGGGGACATAGTGGTACTTGGGAGGATATGCTGCGTCAGACATTTAAAGGTGCAGATATAAAAGTTGAGGATCTATACTTGCTTGAAGCTTGTGATTTGGAGGGCCTGAAAGAGCGTGTTACTCCCCGAGCGATAGCAGCGGTACTTCATGCAAACCCGTCACTTGAACGAATATGGGGCACACGTTATCCTGAAATATGTACTTTCATTGATAAGGTCACCACAGAATATGGTCCGGCTTCAACCAGGCAGGAATTGGAATTTCTTTCCGATAAGATAGTATGGGAAATCGCTGAGCTATTGATCTACCATCGTGATCCAAAGTTTTACGAAAAGCGTGCAGCTATTGATTTGGATTTAAAAGAACTGACTGAAGAAGTCAATTTTGATAATCGTATAGTTGTCGATGTTGGCGCTGGAACAGGGCGTATTGCATTTCAGGCAGCACCGCTATCACGTTGGGTTTTTGCCGTTGAACCGGTAACTTCATTCCGTCGCTTCATGCGTGAACGAATAAGAAATGAAAGAATCAAAAACGTTTATGTCATTGATGGACTGCTCTCTGATATCCCGTTGCCTGATAAATTTGTCGATGTGCTCACAACCTGTCAGGCATTTGGCTGGTCGTTGTTGGATGAGTTGCAGGAGATCGAGCGTGTAATGCGCCCGGGTGGAATCGCGATCCATTTCAGCGGTATACCTATTGATGAAAACGGAACAATCCATCCAGTGATCACATCTGACAAGTGGGGTTACAAATGCCAACAATTAAGCAATCAGGGTGCATTGCATTGTAAGTATGTTAGACGATTTTAAACACTGTTTTGTTTGAAATGAGTGAAATGAGGAGAGTGAAATGAGGTGGAGAGTGAAATGAGGTCGGACCAAGCAAAACAATGCAACCTACTGTTAATATGGTTAAAAAATAAAATTTTACAAAAAAGTGCTTTTAGAACTATGTTTTCGGGGGCAAAATGGGCTTTCTAAGAGATCTCAACAACGTCCATTCTATCATACAAGCCGCTCCAAAATGCATTAAGATCCGGGGACACCTCATATATCTTTAATCTCGTTCTCCATAAATAAATAAGATGTCCCCGGAATTCGGAATTAAAAAAACAAATAGTCAAAGATTGATGTACTTTTCTTGGAAAATGTGCACCATGTAAAGAAAGCTTTTTATTCATCTAACTACATCAAAGGGGGGTGCAGCAATGAGAAAGACAACTCATACGATAAGATTTGTATTGGTGATAATAATGTTGGCCGGGTTAATGGCTGAGTTTAATACGGTTTTGGCAGATGCCTCGAAAGAGAGAATCGCCGACTATAAAACCATCATAATGAATCTGGAAGATTTGCTCGATTCCAGCCCTGCTTTAAAAAAGGATATAGAAAAAGTTTTGAGGTTACAGGACAACCGCTCATACTACTGGAACAAGAAAAATCTTAACTATTTTGTAAATTTTTTTAGGGAATGGCTTGTTTACAATCCACCACCATGGGCAGGCCCAAAATATATTCAGCCCTTTGATGAACTGGCGAATTCAGAAGGCGGTGAAATCCTTTTTAATAACAATGTATTCAGTTCCTGGTTTATTGATTTTTTGGATGCCCGCGGTGAATATTTGAAAACACCTCAATCCCTTGCCGGTGGCATACTGAATGACTGGAAAATATTTCCGGCCGTTCAATTGGATTCCTTCAAACCGCCATATAATCAAAAAAAGTATCATTCGTTTAATGACATATTTTTACGTGTTCCGAAAAAACCGTTTAAGATTGACGGAAAGGATGACCCAGGTGTTTTGGTTTCGCCAGCAAGTGGCAAGATTCATCAAATTTATGCCAAAGACGTTGACGCCAATTTCAAAGTAAAAAGAGATGTTATCAACATCCGCCAGGCACTTAACAACAGTCCCCATGCAAAAAATTTCATCGGCGGAAAAATAGTGGACATTCTTTTGTGGTTCACGGATTACCATTATTTTCACTCACCCATTTCCGGTGAAATTGTCGAGGTGGGAGAATACGCGGGATCATACAACTATAATTTTCAGAATGTTGACTGGTACAAAGCCCTGGCCAAGCATAAACGTGTCTGTTATGTCATCAAGTCCAAAAAAATTGGTTTAGTCGCCATGATCCCTGTGGGTTTCTGGGGTGTAGGCTCCATTGTTACAGATGCCAAGATTAAGAAAGGGTATCAAATCGCCAAAGGAGAGAAAATTGGACGCTTTGGCTATGGCGGGTCTTCGATCCTGCTGGTATTTGAGCATGACAGAATCAAGTTTACGATTGATGGCATAACAAAAGACTGGAAGGATGTAAAACCGGGTAAACAAATCGGCACCGCATCCAAGCTTTAAAAAAAAAGACAAAACAATCAGAAAAGATATTGATTATTTAAAAAGCAAGACAGTCAAAGCTCAACTATAGATTTGACCTCTTTTCACACTTTGTCATTCGTGCAATAGCCATATTTATCACAGACCAATCTATGGCAATATAATGGTCATAAATGGGATCTTCCATACTGTCTCCTTCTTTGTGTTAATTTTTATTTTCTAACTGCTGAATAAAATAACGCTTAACACGATTAAGAGTCTTCCTCAAAGGAGACCAGCTTTCTCATTTTATCGACCCCACTTATTCCCCAAGCCAACTTAAACCAACAGATCAAATTATCGACTGAAGGATTTTCCCTTCACTGTATTTTCTTTGTGTTGGCGTTATCCTTAAAATAAAATTCTTTTGTTTCTTTTCTTTTGCCGGCTGCTTTTTAAAGACAGGGAGACAGAATATCGTCATTGGTTTTCTGTGGCCGGTTATCGGGACCGGTGAATGAAAAACCCTTCACAAAACAGATGAATGGCAAAATAGAAGTTTAATCGCTCGACCTGGAGCTGCTTCTTTTTATGCTTTATTTTCAAGCGGTTGCCATTATTTATTTAAGAATAAACTGTATTTTTCAGGCATTGGTATTGGTTTTGCAACAATTACTGAGTATAGCTGCAGAGTCACTGGAGACCTGCGTTAAACCTTGAAAACATAGTAGGAGAGTGTATGAGACGATATCTTAAAAATTATCTATTGTTTATCATTGTTGCGGCTGTGTTGTGCGCATATGTGTCAGTGTTTGCATGGGAGCCGTGTGACGGGGATATGGATCATGATTCGGATATTGACGGGGTTGATCTTTCCTTGTTGATAAGTGCAGGAAATTTTAGCAATCTTCTTGAATTTGCCGGAGAATTTGGAAAAACAAGCTGTCAGACCGGATCAGGCGCCTATTCTTTTGTTGTTTTCGGTGACCTCAACGGAGGGGGCTGTGAACGAAATGACCGTGTCAACCGACTGGTTCAGCATATCCAGGAAAGAGAACCAGATGCAGCCTTTTATATGTCAACCGGTGATATTATCGATGGCTACTGGAATTCAAATAGCCAGACAGCCTGTTTTGCAACAGATCCAGCACTAATCCGGCCAGAGGCCGACTGTGGCAGTGATATTCCCAATGGTAATATGGCTCAAATCTTATCTCCCTTAAAAGACCGTCCTCCCTTTGACGGCCTTTCATCATCGTTTTACCTGGCACTTGGCAATCATGATGACAATTGGGGCAGTGGATGGTATCCCGATCCCTGCGGTCAGGGAATATGTGACTTTTTAGCACCACTTACCCCGGCAGATTTTATTAACCATCCTTTTGATGCGGACAGCATTTGCAATCTGTCACAGAGTGAATCTACATATGCTCGAAATTTTTATTACTCGTTTACCTATAACAACACCTATTTTATTGTTTTGAAGATGAATAATGATTATCTGGGAATGATGGCCTGCAACCAGCATCCCGGATATGATAACTGCCAGGACTACTGCTCAGACCCGGCTTTGGTAGATGACCCTGCCAGAAATAATTATTGTTACAATGTGGCGCAGTATGACTGGCTGGTGGATGAACTCCAACAGGCGTCGTCAGGCACGTATGACCATATTTTTGTTTTTGCACATGCACCACTTGTCACCAGTTCAGAGGACCATCCTGCCACAGGCAGCCATGCCCAGATCAGAGCCTTGCTGGAACAATACAATGTGGATATTTTCTTTAACGGCCATAATCATGCCTATGAAAGAACACACCCATTAACAGGAGATACCATTGATACAGATGATGGTGTTGTCTATATTACCGCAGGTTCAGCAGGAGGGGCATCAAGCACTGTGATAGGGGATTGGTTTACCGCAGTTGATGCCAATGATTTCACCACCTATGGGGAACCCGATTATGCGGATAAAATGACAACCTATCTAAAAATCACTGTTAACACAGATCTTGTCAGCGGTGAATTGGTAAGCCTGGGGCTTCCGGACGGTCCTGTGGACCAGTTCACGCTTCAACAGACACCGGTCGATGATAATGTACCGGTCATTGGTGACTGCCAGCTGTTTCCGGAAGATAATATGTGGAATACACCCATCGACGATCTCCCGTTGCACCCCAACTCGGATAATTATATCAACAGTATCGGGGCTGACGAAACAGTACATCCTGATTTCGGTACCCAGTGGCAGGGCATGGATATTGGCATCCCATATGACATTATTCCGGATTCACAGCCTTTTGTAGATGTCACTTTTCAGTATTATGAGGAAACCGATCCACTGGATGTGCCCGGGCCTGTCAAGTCATACCCGATGCCAGACTCGCCTTCCATTGAAGGCGGCAGCGACAACCATGTCATCCTTGTTCGAAAAGGGTCTTGTATTTTATATGAATTGTACAATGTATCCCAGGATCAGACAGGGGACTGGACTGCGGGAAGCGGTGCCGTCTGGCATTTGGATCAAAACGAAATCCGGCCGGAAGGCTTTACCAGTGCGGATGCTGCCGGTCTGGCCATTTTACCGGGACTGGTCCGGTACAAAGAGGTTTTTGGAGATCCTGCCAATGGTACTAAGCCGGGTATCCATCATGCACTCCGAATAACAGCCCGTATGATTCAAAGCGGCTATATCCGGCCGGCCAGCCACTCTGATGGAAGGGCAGGAAATGATCCCGACTACCCGCCCATGGGATTGCGGCTGCGTCTCAAGCCCGACTTCAATATTGACAGCTACGATGAACCAATCAAGGTCATCCTCAGGGCAATGAAAAAATATGGCGTTGTCATTGCCGACACCGGTTCGGACATGTTTCTCAGCGGCGTACACCATGATGACTGGGATGATGATCTGCTGCGGCAATTGAAAACTGTAAAGGCATCGGATTTTGAGGCAGTATATACAGGGCCGATTATTCCGTACTAGCTTGCTATCACCTGATCATTCATAATGGTGCCGGACCAAGCAAAATCGCGCAACCGAAATCCCAATTGCGGCAAGCTATAATTGAATATAATTAATGTTAATCTAATATCACCAATACTGGTCAGATCAGAAAAATAGATGTAAGAAGCAAAAAAATGAAAATGATAATAAAAGGAGATCAGGTAAATGGAGAACTTGAGAGTACGCCCTCAAATCGTAAGCAATGAAGGTGTACGACGAAAAAGGAAACCACTCGACCTTGGCCTCCTGGTCTGGGTCATGTTGGTTTTTTGGATATTTGCAAGTCCCTGTCTGAGCCTTGAGGCGATTATTGCCATTGATGAACCGGAATATTATACCCAGAATCAATATTATTTTCCGGATTATGGTATGTCCCAAACAAAGGGATATGCCTCATTCCCGGTTTTTTTCCAGGGATGGCAGTCCACGGACAGGGAAGAAATAGAAATCTATGAATGGGATTTTGGTCCCGGTACGGAGACCGATCATGGTGGCCGCTATTTTGAAGGGCTGAATGCCTACCATATATTTGAAATGCCGGGGATCTATACTGTCAGACTGCGGGTAAAAAACCTGGCCGGGGAATGGAGTGAGCCTGCCACCGTTGATATAGAAGTTCTTTCCAGGGACGAAGGGACTAACTTTTATGTGGATTCACAAATAGGTGATGATTCATATGATGGAAAGTCCATGACCGTAAATGGAACATCAGGACCCTGGAAAACAGCCACCAAGGCATTCCAGATGATGCAGCGCCCGACACAGTTCGGACCTGTGGAAACCTGGAACTACAAACCCGGTGACAGAATATTATTTAAACGCGGTCAGACGTTTTTCATGGGTGAAAGTCTTTTCATCGGTCATGGCTGGGGCACACAGGGATATTCTTTTGAATCCTATGGTGATATTTCCGATCCCAAGCCATTAATACAATACGACGGATCCTCCGATCAGCATATGTTACGGTTTGGCAATGGTACGGGGTATATTAATTTTATTGATCTGGCTTTTAATTTTCTGGGCACCCAATTTCAAAGTGACGGGCTTATATTTGCATACTCAAGTTTTAAAAATCTTCTACTATTTCGGTGCGACTTCAGGGAACCGGATAATAGTGTTTTTTTATTAAGCGGCGGAACGGAGGATTCCGGAATTTTACCCAGTATTTTTATGGTAGGCAGTACCATAGCGAATCCTGTCACCTCTCCAACCTCTGTAATCCAACTATACGCTACAGGTATACACGGCCTGGTACTTGCCGACAATACATTTGATGAATCAGGCAATCATATCGCTTATTTATGTTACATTGATAAAGCCTTAATATCGAACAATACCTTCAGTCGTCCGGCTTTCGGTCGGACAGCTTTACGTATAACCGGTGGTGATTTTGATCATCCGTCAAATAATATTCATATCAAAGACAACTCTTTTTTAGGATGGCGTGATCCCTATACCGGGGGCAGCGGAGGAGCAGGCGGCTCACATAATGGTGGCGGGGAAAGATATAATTGGCTCATAGTCCAATTGGGACCGAATCAACCCAATGGCAATCTCAAAATGCTCAAGGACATTATTTTTGAGCGCAATATCGTCACCAACTCCGAATTGCTGATGGAGGTCGTCAATGGTGAGGATATCATCATCAGGAACAATCAGTTTATCACACCGGACAATCTCAGGGGAATGGGTTTAAGAGTTTCCCGGCCCGATGAGGCCTGGGTATCCCGACCCTGTATTAATATCCATATTCTGGACAACGATTTTATCAAGTTAACCAACGAAAATTTAACTTACAATAACGACTCCAATGTCTCTTTTCTCCATGTATACAATTATGAAGGGACGGATAACGGATATGGTGACCGCCATCAGGCGATTAATATTTCAGGTAATTCATTCTATGCAGCAGATACCAGAACAGGCAAATCCATCTGGATTTCTGATGACAGCAGAGGCATTATGGATGAAATTCATAGTAACCATAATCGCTATGCCTTGGGGAATACCGAAGAAACAGCATGGTTTCAGATCGGAGATGATGAATTGAGTATTGACCAATGGCATCAGGTAACAAACGGGAATGATGCCGATAGTCTGGTTGCAAGCCCCGAATTTGTTGACCTGTTTCCCATACGAAACCACCTTCCAGGTCACCCTGGATCTGTCATTGAAAACCAGGATGAGGCACAGGAATACGATCAGATACTGGAATCCTATGAAATTCCTGAGTATTGGGTTCCAATTGAGCTGTCAGACATTGAGCCCCCGACTGATATAGAGCCTGATCCGGATGACGAAACCCCTCCGGACAATGAAACACCACAGGATGAACCGATAGTGGTTCACGCCACAGTGAATGTGAGCTTTAACGGAACCATCATGGAAAACAAGCCGGTGTACGTTTATAAAAGCAATGGCAGATATGTGACGTGGATGAAAACAGATTCTGGTGGAAGCGTTGTATTTGAAAGCTTGGAAAACGGTGACTACCAATTTAAAATACGTTATCTGGGGGTTGATTATTGGAGTGCCGTACAAAGCTTTTCCACAGAACAGGTCATTTTTGATTTTAGTGTTACACCACCCATGACCCAACCGGTGGTTTTTGCATCTCTACATGGTACTCCATTGGTGAATAAGCAAATCATTATGTACACCGGCAAGGGTGCATTTACGACCGCAATTCAAACAGATGAAAACGGAGCCGCCTTTTTTGATGAGTATCCGGCAGGTGACTATAAGTTCAGACTTAACTATTATAAGGCTGATCATTGGACTGAAGTGTTGTCACTATCCGAAGGAGAAGCAGCCATTGATTTTACGATCACCCCGCCCATGACCCGTCCGGTGGTAAATTTATCGGTAAACAACGAACCACTGGCGAACAAGTATATCCTTATGTATACCGGCAGCAATGCATATGTTGAAGCAGTTGTTACCGATGAAAACGGTGAAGCCGTTTTTAACGAAGTCCCGGCAGGTGAATTCAAATTCAGGATCAAGTATCAGAAAAAAGACTATTGGAGCGAGATCCAGGTATTGCCCGAGGGAGATGCCGTAGTAGATTACAATATCAACCCATAAATTTTATTTTCCATTAATTCCAGGAATTCCTAAGAGAAAAGACTATTTTCGTATCTATACCAGAGGCATATTCCCTATATGTTGAGGATGAAAATTTTTTGCCCAATTTAGAATTTGGCATAGAAATCGGGCGAAAAGATTATTTTGAGATGCCGTCTAATCATCGGATAGTCAGAAAAAAAAGAATCGAATGTTTGGAGGAGGGGACACCTTTCTGAATTCAAACAAGAAACATGCTGCGGTCAAGCCTCAGATATTCAAGGTTCGGCTTAGTATCTAAACTTTTCATCAAGCTTTCTTAAGGTTAAAAAATAAAGCCCTGCAACGATAACGCCTTTGAACAGGCTGCTTATACTGATGCACCACCAGATTCCGTCATATGTATATGTTGTAAAATTTATAACCAGAAGCGCTGCAGGAATTCTAAGCCCTGTAAAAAGAAAACTTGTAAAGGAAGGCTGTTTAGTTTTTCCAAGACCGTAAAATCCGCCTGCAGATGTTATTTCAATACACATGAAAATTTGTGAAACAGCAAGGATTTTAAGATACAAGGCACCTGTGACAATCATCTCCTGTTCATTTGAGAACAAAGAGAAAAGTTGTTTTCCAAAAAAGAAGAATACTATTGTTGCAATAAGCCCCAAGCTTATGCTCAAAAAAAGAATAACATAATACCCCTGCTTGATTCTGTCATATTTTCTTGCACCATAGTTCTGGCCGGTAAATGCTGCAAGGGCTGTGGAAAAACCGAGTGCCGTATTCCATGACAACGCTTCAATACTTGCACCAACATTCTGGACACCAAGGGGGATGGTTCCATATGCTGAGACAATCCTTGCGATACACATTGAAAAGATACAAAATGACATATGCCCTATGGCTACAGGGATACCAATCCTTAAAATCCTTTTTACAATCTTGATTCTAAGCGACACAAACAGCTTAAGGCGGGGAAGAACAGATTCTGGTGACTTAAGTTTGAAAAGAAAGATTGAAAATACTAGTATATTGGACATCATTGTCGCAATTGCGGCCCCTTTTATGCCAAGTTCGGGAATAAACCAGAGCCCGAATATCAAAATGGGATCAAGAACCATATTTACAATCAAGCCTATGGAATTTATATAAAAGGGAGTTTTACTGTTGCCAAATCCCAGATAAACCGAACTCATAACCGGGTTGAGTACAGCAAAACACATTCCAATTGATACTATTCTAAGGTAATGGACAGCTTTTACCATGACTTCCGGTTCCAGCTTAAAAAAATTAAGAAGACTGTCCGCAAAAACGATAATAAGAAAATTAATAATAAATGAAGCAGATAACCCTATGGTCAAAGCATTCTCAGCTGCCTGTCTTGCTGTTGAAAAGTCTTTTTTCCCCACAGACTGGGCAACAAGGGTTTCTGCCCCTAATTTTGTAGTATAAAAAAGACTCATCATAAGCCACATGAAAAATCCGGCCGTAGTTGCTGCCGTAATGGTCGCCGATCCTGTACGTCCGAGCCATACAACATCGGTAAGATTATAGGCCATCTGGATAAATGATGTGCCGATAATGGGAAAAGACAGCTTAATAATCTGCGTCGCTATAGGTCCTGAAGTTAAATTTTTTTCTATTTTCATTATTTGATCTTTAAAAAACAAAATTATCGGCGGGAATCAAGCAAAAGGTTCTAAAAAACGCCACATAATTAAACCAGAATCATTAGATAACAGAATCCATGGGAAATAAAAAGATCATGTTGATCCTCCCACCAAAAAAACTGGTAACACCAGGGCAGGGTTCTAACTTATAATAAAAAACTGGTTTTTGTAAGTTGTGGTTCACGGATTACCATTATTTTCACTCACCCATTTCCGGTGAAATTGTCGAGGTGGGAGAATACGCTGGATCATACAACTATAATTTTCAGAATGTTGACTGGTACAAAGCTCTGGCCAAGCATAAACGTGTCTGTTATGTCATCAAGTCGGAAAAATTTGGTTTAGTCGCCATGATCCCTGTGGGTTTCTGGGGTGTGGGCTCCATTGTTACAGATGCCAAGATTAAGAAAGGGTATCAAATCGCCAAAGGAGAGAAAATTGGACGCTTTGGCTATGACGGGTCCTCGATCCTGCTGGTATTTGAACATGACAGAATCAAGTTTACGATTGATGGCATAAAAAAAGACTGGAAGGATGTAAAGCCGGGCAAACAAATCGGCACCGCATCCAAGCTTTAAAAAAAAAGACAAAACAATCAGAAAAGATATTGAATATTTAAAAAGCAAGACAGTCAAAGCTCAACTTGAGATTTGACCCCTTTTTTTGACCCCTTTTTTTTTGGTATTCTTATTGACAACAAGAAAGCCCTTACCTTACACTAATAGTTCCTGACCTATTAATTTTTTCAAAAAAAGGATTACTGCGATGAAAAACAAACTTAGCACCTACCTTTTCGTATTAATGCTTTTATGGACAGTTCCAATCACAGGTTCCATTGTATCGATATTTTATTGCATGTCATGCTCACAAGCCCAGATGAAAACATTGATGGGATCTGTTTTTGTGTTGCTGGCTGCGTGTTTTGTCGTATTATCCATTTTAATGGTAATCTGGTACAAACCCATTGAAAAAACAATAACTCAAATTAAAAAAAAGCAGACCTGCACAGATGAAACTCTGGTTTCTATTGCTGACCGGAACAGCAAATTCGCAATTTATGTGGCAATTACCTATTTTGTGAATTTATTATTTTACACTATTGGTAATTACGTGCTCTTTCTTTATTACGGAATTGATAATATTTCTGCATTAAGTATATGCGGAGGTGGTACTGCCGGGCTTTCAGCATTACCCTTTATGACTTTTGGAGCATTTAATCTTTTACAGGCATCAAATACAAAATTGTTAAATGATGAGCTCCGTATTCGAAATATTGAATTTGAAGGGATTAAGATTAATATATTCCCAAAGCTCATGACAATTTTTATTGGAATTTGTTTTGGATTATGTGTCTGGCTTGGATCGTCTGCGTTTTATACCGGTTTGAATCAAATCATTGCAGAAGTTAAGTCAAATGAAATTAAAGTATTGAATATTATCTCAAAAGGGCTTGCTCAAGAGTCTTTTAAAAAAGCTGACCAGCTTAAATCCCTGCTAAACGAAAAGCATTCTGACATTAGTTTTTTCATTGCAGATTCAAACGGGAAATTACTCTCATCCATCAATGAAGAAAAACTGTATGTGCCGATCTGGGATGATCTTAATCAAAACATTGAAAACGGTATTAAATCAGGTGAACCCGGCTCAATATATGAAAACTTAAATTCAAGGGTTATTACCTGGCATCCCATTAACCAGAATTTTGTCATCGGTACTTTTTCACATATTAAGGACAGGCTCCCAAGATTTTTTTCATTTTGGCTATGGTGCGGCTTTTTTGTTGTTGTAGGGCTGTTCGTTGGAACAGTTATGGGCATCACAACTATTTTAGGAACTGCCAGGTCTGTTAAATCAACTGTCGATGTTCTTAAAAATTTATCTGAAGGTGACGGCGATCTGATCACCAGATTGGCTGTTGTCAGTGAAGACGAAGTTGGTGATCTTGCAAGACAATTTAACAAATTTGTCGACAATTTAAAAAATATAATTGCAAAAATTGTGGATAAATCCATCTCTCTCCGGGAGTCCTCTGAAAATTTTACCAACTTGTCAAATAGTATGAATGCTGAGGTAAAGATGATGCTGGAGAGCAGCTCCTATGTGACTGAATCGGCAAACAGCATGAGTGGCAATTTAAATGAAGTCTCTGCTGAATGTAATCAAACATCGGAAAAAGTAACTATTGTTTCTTCTTCCGCAGAAGAGATGGCTGCAACAGTGAGTGAAATTGCACGAAATTCTGAAAAAGCAAGTATGGTTGCCTCAAATGCAGTTAATATTTCAAAAAAAGCATCAGAAAATATAAAAACTCTCGGCCAAGAAGCTAAGAGTATTAGTGCAGTAACAGAGACCATTACCGAGATTTCAGAGCAAACCAACCTTCTTGCCTTGAATGCCACGATAGAATCCGCAAGGGCAGGGGACGCAGGAAAAGGTTTTGCCGTTGTAGCTAAAGAGATTAAAGAGTTGGCTTTGGAAACGGCTAAGGCGACCCAGGAAATCAAATCAAGAATTATTGGTATGCAGAATTCAACATCTGAGACTGTGACAGATATTGAGCAAATAGAAAAAGTGATCAAAGAAGTCAGTGAGATAGTACATTCCATAGCTTCGGCTGTTGAGGAACAATCTGTAACAACAAAAGAAATAGCTGTTAATATCCACGATGTTGCCAATGGGATCTCAACGGTGAATACAAATGTTGCTTCCGGATCAAAAAATGCTGAAAGCATTTCCGAACAGATAGGGGAAGTAAATAAAAAAACTGATCAGATATCTGAAAATAGTTCAAGCGTAAACACTGGTTCACAAAAATTACTGGAACTGGCGGATTTGCTAAATGAAATAGTTTCAAGATTCAAATACTGATAACTGATAAAGGGAAGATCCGTCCTTAACCTTTAAAGAACGGTTTATTGCAGGCCTGTTTGTAAAAATTAGTGATCCACACATCTGTCTACGATGTATTGCAAGTGTTCAGAGCCGGTTCCGCAACACCCGCCCAGTATTCTCACCCCGTATTCCCGGTTGAGTTCCACCATGGCGTCTCCCCAGTCACTCACCGGCTCAGCTTTCAAAAGATCAGTCCCGTCAAGTTCACTGTGGTCCAATGCAGAGGCATTGGCCTGGTAGCCGATGAGTCTTTTAAATAATGCCGGTGGCTGCTTATGGGCACATAAAAATGTCGGATATGCGCAATTTACCGTAAATCCGACAGGTTGCTGCCCGGTTGCATTATCAATCATCTCAATGGCGTCATATAGTTTTGTCCCGTCCAGGACACACCCATCTCGTCCAATGACAAAGCTGAGAATATAAGGAATACCAGTGCGTTCCATTGTCTTGGCAATCCCTGTGGCTTCTTTGACATTAGGTAAAGTTGCAGCCATTAAATAATCCACGCCTGCCCCGGCCAGCTGGTCAATTTGCCAGGTATGGAATTGCTCGGATTCAACAGAAGACAATCCTTCATCTGGTTTGTAGCAATCATTTTTACATCCCATCAGGCCGCCAATAAGGATATTTTCCCTATGAGATTCTTGGGAATCCCTCAAGGCTATCATAAATTGCACCGCATCGGTATTGATGGATTGCCTGGCTTTGCAGGCAGTAATCCGTTCAGGGTTTGTCCGCCATGTTGGGGAACACATCAAAAAAGGTAAATTTGCCATGGCAGCAATGTCTATATAACCTTGAAGTATGCCGGCAAGCACCTTTTTTGTTGCCTCTTCATAAATGAGAGGGGCGTTCACCAAAGTCGGATGAAGCGATATGGTTTCTGAACGCCGCAATTGCTCTATAATTGCAGCTTCCGCTAAAATCAGGGGATGCGTTTCCAGTATATTTTTTAAACTTGCCATGGGATATCACCAAATAGCTGTCAGTTGTTAATAAAATGTATATTGTTGGTTCTTTATCCGTTAATAATAATATTTTCAAGTTCAAATTAGCATATAACACTGGCATGAATTTTAATCTTTTAATTTATTGATGGTGGATTTTGGGGCTGTTTTTGAAAGCAAAAAGTAAAATTTAGCTGAATACCCTTTACCCAGTCCTGCCGTGTTAATGGATATTTCTTCTTAAAAAATTCATAAGCGATTGTTCTGCTCCGGGGGTTGTAATTCAACCTGAAAAGAAATATCAAAGTATTCAGGGAATATGTAAGGTAACCGAATACATATGGAGGTAGACATCACCATGGAATATGATATTGCATTGATCCAGCAGACGAATATTTTCAAAGATCTCTCTGCTTTTAAGATCAAACAGATCTTTGAAGGATGCGCCAGTCTGAAAGATTTTGAACCAGGAGAAAAGATAATAGAAGAGGGGGGAGTGGACGATGATCTGTACTTTGTCCCAAAAGGCAAAGTGCAGGTTGAACTTGAGTTGGGCCATGATCAGTGCCGCCAGGTGAATACTATCCAGGGGCCAGTTGTTCTGGGGGAGATTTCATTCCTGGATAAATCGCCCCGGAGTGCTACGATCATACCGGCAGAAAGCCTTTGTGTTTATGTCATTGATGGCAGCTCGTTAGATGAACTCCTTGAGGAGATGCCCCACACCGGCCATAAAATCAAGCACAATATTGCATTGTCCGTGGCAAAAACAGTCCGTCACCTGAATGATCTGATCTCCCGGGAAATGCAAAAGAGCAGGCTGTTGCACAAGAAGGCTGCCGAGCTTGGGTCACATAGATATAATGAGGCGATTACCAATCTGGCATATCATATTCATCTTTCTGTATGAAAATCGCTGATTTGTTCTCTGATCAAGCTTATCGGTTTGAAAACATGCAAGTTGCATTTGTCAGGGATATGCCTTAAAAAAATATTTTTATTCATTGATCCCATCTAATTATTGTTCGATATTAACTATATCGGTTTATGGCCTATCCTTTTTCCTGACGGATTTTGATATCATGAAAGCCCAAGGCGGTTTCGGGCTCGTTGCTGCAGGATCTGCTGCAGCTTTAGCAGGCGCTTTTATCGGCACCCGGTTGTTGAAAAAAATAACAATGGATACCATCCACAAAATTGTGGGTATCCTATTAATATTTCTGGCTTTAGCACTGGGAACAGGACTAATTTAATATAGCTTTTGCTCTTCAGTGATTATATGGAGGGGGGTTATGAATAGCGATATCAAACAGTCCTGTAAGCAAATCTATTAAATAGTACCCAATTGACGCCGCCATTGTTCAATCTGAGCAATTGACACACCAGCCCCGCCGCATACAATAACCAGAATAGAGGATTTGTTTTTTAAAAACAATGCCTGATCATACAATGCAGAAAGAGAGGCACCGCAGGCCGGCTCAACCAGCAGACGGTGATCAATGGAAAACTGCAAACATGCATCAACTGCTGCTTTATCACTAACCACATGGCTGACAACTTCGTGTCTTTTGCACCATTCATATGCTGATTGGGCCACCTTCTTGGCCCCTAAAGAGGTGGCAATGCTCTTGATATCCCCAATTTCAGTGTGTTCTCCTGCGTGAATAGATGCAAAAAGTGATTCCGCGCCTTTGGTTTCAACCGCCAGAACAGGAACATTGGCCATGTCATTCCTGTGGAGACCTTCGATAATACCGCATAAAAGCCCGCCGCCGCCAACAGATAAAACTATTGCGTCCGGAAACATGTTCGATTCCCGGATCTCATCTATAATTGTAGCGTGACCAGTCCATAACAACGGGTCATCAAAAGGATGAATACAAACACAATTAGAATCAGTCAAACCCATGGCATAATCATGTGCTTCCTGCCATGTTTCACCTTTTACAATAACTTCGGCTTTTTCCTGTTTAATAACATCGATGGCTCTTTGCGGTGTTGATTGAGGGACAACCACCGTCACCGGTACTTTAAGTTTTCTTCCGGAATAAGCAACAGCTATACCGGCATTACCGCCTGAAGAACTGACAAATCGTTGCGCGCCTTCTTGTTTGTATTGCCTGCAGGCCCGGCCAATGCCCCTAAGCTTGAAAGAGCCTGAGGGTTGAAGGGCTTCCATTTTCAGCCATACTTTACCACCTGTCATACCTGCTATTTTTGATAATGGCAAAGACTCAATTAACGGTGTTTCTATATGCAGATCTTTTAAGCTCATCTCTTTTTTTTCCGGATATTAATTAATCTGGGTCCTTGGATCAGATCTTTAGAACGTTATTTACCCTGTCTTTAAGTATCTGTAAACGATGAAGCGCTTATTGCCGAATATAATCCGCAAATATTATGAAATGAAATACTATTCATTGAAAGAATCATTCTCTATCATTGTATCCAGGAATTTTAAAATTCTGCCGGATTCAGTCTCTATTTTAGATATAAGTTCATTTGCAGATTTTATATCCTCATTGTATCCCATCATTTCAAGCTGTTCTGCCATTTTAGCAGCCTTGTGTGCAGCAAGATATTTGAACATCCCCTTAAGGCGGTGCCCACTTTTCATAAGCTCTTGGCAATCAGCATCCTCTACATTTTTGATAATTTTTTCCATCAGCGGCTGGTAGGAAGAAGAAAAAGTTTGAACACACCGGATCAAAAGGGATTGATTTCCCAGCATTAGCTCTTTAAGCTCTGATGGGTCTATTACATACTGCCCGTCTTTTTGAATCGGGGTCTTTTTCACCAGGATCTTATTCACCGGGATCTTGTCCGGAGCCTTTAGAGCCATTTTTTTTATAGAACGGGATAATGCCCTTGGATTTATTGGTTTTGTAAGGTAATCATCCATGCCGCCATTAATAAAAATATCTCTGTCCTGTTTCAAAGCATGGGCGGTCAAGGCAATTATCGGTATCCGCGGCAGGTTGTTTTTCTTTTCCATAGCCCTGATTGCAGCGGTTGCATCAAGCCCGCTCATAACAGGCATCTGACCGTCCATTAAAATCAGATCAAACTGACCGGCTGCAAACATTTCAACTGCTTTTTTCCCGTTTTGAGCTATCTGTACATTTCCGATATTCATAGATTCAATTAAACTGGTTGCAACAATTTGATTCATCTCATCATCTTCTGCCAGCAATATATTATAATTGCCTTTAAAATCTTTTTCAGTTTTTTGATCCTTGTCCCCATCATCGAATTCTTCATTAATATTCTCGTAATCACTTCCCGGGTGACAGGCGATACGGCTTACGCAATTGAAAAATTCTTTTAATTTTACC
>JAAEMC010001171.1 GCA_024225895.1 Desulfobacteraceae bacterium
CGGCAGGGTAGGATCAGAAAAAGTAAAAATCTTTGCGATGTTGTCTGGGAAATCTGCCTGGATTGTTTGGTCAATAAAACAGATTTCATTGTTATAATTTTCTGACAGACAGGTTCCATCCTGTTCAACTTGCGAACAGGTGATCATGTTAAAGGCCACATATCTTCCGTCCGAACTCCACATTGGGTTCGCATATTGCGGCCAGGGGTTAGTTTCAGCATCGGTGATCTTTATTTCATCACTTCCGTCCGGTAACATCGTATATATATTAGAAGGAGAATTTCTTCTGCTATATGCAATTTTTGTTGTCAGAGGAAAAACCTTCGCAACAACAGCATCTTCTTCATCTCCAAGGGTACCTTTAAATAACAAGGTAAATTTAGGTTCCTTTGCATCAATTGGGATAGACTGAGACAGATTTATCTGTACCGGAACGTAGCCGGTATTAATGGGATCATTTTCATTTAAAAGGTCTGTTTCATCTGTGGTAGGATAAATATTTTGAACGGTTACAAACAGTTTTTCGTATGTAACATTGTATGGATCAAGATAAGGACCGACGTATTGACAGGCCAGTTCAATCGTTCCTTCCTTTAAAAGTTCAGTGTCATTACCAAGCTTACTTTCGTTTTTCATTTCAAAACTCAGTCCTGTGATACGGCCTGTATTATTTTTGATAAAATGTACATTTCGTATTGCGATCTTTCCTCTGAAGAAATAATCAAGAACAGCGCTCGAATATCCGACAGCTCTCGGTACCAATTGCTCGGCATAACTTTCATATACTTTATCATCTAACACTAGTTCTGTCACACTGACAGGCGTTGTGCGATAAGTATTCGTAAAAAAATAGCTTATTGCTGCGATATACGTATCATTTGCATTCAAAGGATTTTTCCGTCTTAGATATCTAACGTTATCTAATTTGTGATCTTCTGCCCAAACAGATTCTGGCCGATAATCTTCAGCTCCCCAGTCTATTTCACTTTCATTGGGATAAGAATAGTTCTCAAAAACAGTATCTTCGCTGAAAAAGTTAGCATTTGTATATTCTGCCAAGCCGATATCTTCGGTTCCCCTCGTGACTTCTATGTTTGATCCGGTAAAAACATCAATATCAAAAAGCGATGAGATAGGAGATTTGGCATATCCGTCATAGATCGCTTTTTTAAACAGAATCGGATCTGGTTTATAATTTACGCCTGAGTAGTTGAGCGTTTCATATTTATTTTTAGTCCAAATCTCAAAATGAGTGACAAATGTTTCCGGGTATGTAACTTCAAGGTGCATATCATCCCGTACATGAGCTGGGACAGCCATATCCGATACCAGGTGCATCACCTGACCTAAAGATTCAAATGTAATTGCAAGAGCCCCTTCTTGCCCGTATTGAGAATCTGCAGTAAATGCTTCATAAAAATAGTTTCTCGCAGCCGTCCATGATCTGCTATTGGATTCGTTCTGTGCCCAAATAATTGCAGCAGCTTCTTTTCCTTTAAGACCAGCTATATCCCAGGGATCTAATGGATCGAAAAAATGTGCAAGCATCCTATATACTGGAAATCCCCAATCTTCATCTTTGCCGCCTTTTTCTAACCAAAGAGAGATTTTTTGACCTATGATTTTCGTATCCAAACCAGAGCTAAGCCCCAGCTCTGTTTTTAAATATGTACTATTATTATTTAAAATGGATTGATCTCCAGCATTTTCATTAATCTTTATATGGATGGTTTCAGCATTGAATGCTAGTAGACTGGTTGAACTACTGGATAAAAATAAAATTATTATGTAGAGAGCATAAAAAAATAATCTCTTCATTTCCATCTCCTTTTTACTTCATAGGGTGAGCCGGGTTGCCATGATGGTTTCAGGCCTATGCTGATCTCTTCTTTATTTACTAAATCGAATAGCAATTTTTGTTTTTTATAAGGAATATCATCATCGAGATAAATACTACGTAAATTACGTCGCCTTTCCATGTCCGTTTTTAATTGTGGCAGCCTGACAACTGCAAATTGGTTTTTCTCAATACAACACCGCTTTTCAGGTTCTGGTGTAATGGAACCACCTTTGTGCCACGGGAACACTCCATATCCGGGTTTAAAAATGTAAATAATAACTTTTTTATCCCATAAATTAAGTGGCCTGAATGTGATCCCTCTGTAGGAAAGATTGAACTTGCCATTTTTATCGGTCAAACACTCGATTGAGCCTTCATAGTTGAGATTCGCTCCAGCCGGGGTTCCAGATCTTGTATAAAACCTTATATGCACCACTGCCCCTTCAATGGGTTCCCCGGTTTCAGCATCTATGACCTTGCCAAGATATGGTCCGAATTTATGGGTAATAGCGCAGCCAGCCAAGGTTAAAAGAATTAAGACTATAGTCAGTATTCGCAATGTGCTATTCATATGGCTTTCCTTTTGGACAACTCAGAATTTGTATACTTTGTATTGTCCATCTATATCACGGGTAAAATAAATATAATACGTTACAGAGATCGGAATTCCATCAACATCCTCAGTCCTTTTAATCCTGTATTTTGCAATACTACTTTCAAGATAAATCATTTCAATATCTTCCATTGCATTGACAAAGGCAGCAAAATCAGAAATCCCTTGTAAAAGTGGCCTATATTTATCCCTTGAGCGCGCAATAAAATAGGTAAGAGCCTCGTCGACATCCCCTTCAGCCAAAGCTGTTTTCATACCCTCCCACTGTTCCCTGAGCATGGCATCAGCCAGGGATTGATCCCAGACCTTAACGGCAATGGTATCAGTGTAAGTGTTCCCTTCGCTGTCATCAACTTCGGCAGTAAAATAGTATATTCCGGGATTAGTAATCGCCACACCAAATGGGTCTGTTCCGGTGGGCGGATCAAAATCAACAACCCCAGGTCCAGAACAAGATATATGTGGATCCCCCTCAAACAGGAACTCACCATCGACTTGCAAAGTAATATCTAATGGCACAAGTCCTTCATCAATCCCCAGGCATTGAAGCGTTATGTATTTGCTTTCCGGCTCTGCTGTTACTGTAATGGAAGTATCAACCATCTGGCCTCCCCGTAAAAACAATTCTGCAAGGATAGTATTTTCTCCGGGCTGCAGCTCTACATTATTGGCAATAA
>JAAEMC010001172.1 GCA_024225895.1 Desulfobacteraceae bacterium
AAACTTCTTTATAAATGAAATGGCGGCTATCCATTGCAGTGGATAAACCGCCTAAAACCTGGCACAATGTGCCCCAAAAAAGTTTAATTATGATAATCTTCGTTGAAGCATCACTCAAGGAAATTTTTAAATTAAAAGAAAAGTTTCCATGGCCCCGGCCGAAGAAATGTCCAAAATGCAATACTTTTCGAGTTTGGAAGCATGGATTTGACTTTGCAAGTTTTGATGGTTTTTCATCAAGTCTTGTCATAAGGCGCTTCAGGTGCCCTGATTGTGGCGGTGTAATCCGGATGCGTCCTGCCGGATATTTTTCAAGATTTCAGGCATCAATATCGACAATCCGATCATCTATTAAAACCAAATTATATAAATGCAGATGGCTATGTAATATAAGCAGAACAAGGCAACGTCACTGGTACAATGCCTTAAAACGCAGGGTAAAAGCCTGGTTTGGCGAAAGCCCTCATAAGGATATGCTGGCTGCTTTTGATTTTTTCGTTTTAAAAGGCCTGACTCCGGTAAGTCGGTCATTATAATCCTGAATAAAAAAAGGATTATACGGAACCTACCGAAGGGTGTCATTTTGCT
>JAAEMC010001173.1 GCA_024225895.1 Desulfobacteraceae bacterium
AATCCCAAAGCTCCTGGTGCAAATAACACCATAGCCATTGAAGAAATCTTTATTGATGGTTCAAACATCCTATGGGTTTGCACCAGGTCGGGAGCCATATTAAAATATGATAGAAAAACTAAAGGATTTATGCTTTATCGCCACGATCCTGAGGTAAAAGATACCATCAGCAGTAATACAATTTTACCCATCTATGAAGACAGGCAAGGCACCATCTGGATTGGAACCGGCGATGCAGGGCTCAATCAATATTTAAGGTCAAGCGATTCGTTTGTTTCATACAAATTCGATCAAAATGATCCTGCAAGCCTTCCTGCCCCAGGTGTTTTTGCAATGGCCGAAGATAATAAGGGTAGTTTTTGGTTGTCAACTTCTAATACTTCCAAAGGTACATTGTGTGTTTTTGATCGAAAAGCTAAAAAATTTATAAAATTTTACAGGCATGATCCCAACAATCCGGACAGCATTAGCAATCATAGATTTATACTCGATATCTACCCGGACAGATTTAACCCTGATATCCTATGGCTGGCACCTGCTTTTGGGGGGCTGGAAAAATTTGATACGAAAAAAGAGGTATTTACACATTATCCCGGGAATCCTGATGATTCTGACAAACTGTCAGGAAGTTATGTGGATATTTTTCAAGATGACGCAGGGATGTTATGGCTGGGCGGGAACTATGGCCTGGACCTGTTTGATCCGTCCTCCAAAAAAGTTACAAGATATCGAAATGTCCCTGATGAATTAAATAGTCTAATTGAAAACAATGTATCTGTAATTTATGAAGATCATACCGGAATTTTGTGGTTAGGGACAACCGGGGGGCTTGATAAGTATAACCCTGGGACTCATATGTTTACTCATTATACAACGAAAAAAGGTCTGCCTGATAATAATATTCTTGGCATACTTGAAGATGGTCGCGGAAATATTTGGATGAGTTCGGGAGGCGGAATTATTAAATTTGATCCCAACAAAGAAGAGTTTAAATTATATACGAAATCAGATGGTTTGCAGGGGGATGCATTTTATTGGTTTTCAGACTGCCGGACAAAAGATGGTGAAATGTGGTTTGCAGGGTTTAACGGGGCAAATCGATTTTATCCGGATAAAATTAAAGACAATCCACATATTCCAAATATTGTACTGACGTCTGTAAAACAGGGCGGTGAAGAGATGTCTTCGAACATTATGCCGTCACGGTTAAAGACAATAGTGCTTGACTGGCGTGCAAATTATTTCGAATTTGAGGCAGCATCTCTTGAATTTACTGCACCTGAAAAAAACAAGTATATGTATATGCTTGAAGGCATTGATGACAAATGGTTTGATGCTGGAAACCGAAGGTTTGGAAGATATTCGAATATTCCCGGTGGAACTTACACTCTGAAACTTAAAGGTTCAAATAATGATGGCGTCTGGAATGAAAATGGTTTTGCCGTTCAGGTTATAGTTGCCAATCCTCCATGGAAAACATGGTGGGCTTATACCTTGTATTTTATTGTTACCGCAACCCTGCTGTTCGGCTTTTTTAAATACAACAGGATGAAAGTTAAAAAGGAAGAAAAGATTGCGCATGAATTAAGGAGGTCAAATAAATTTTTGACCCAGGAAATATTGGAAAGAAAACAAGCTGAAAATGCGCTTCAAAAAAGTGAGAAAAGGTATAGGGATTTGATTGAACGATTAAGAGATGCAGCTTATCGCATGTCCCTGCCTGACGGAAAATATGAATATGTAAGTCGAGCAGCAAAAAATGTTTTTGGGTATTCTTCAGAGCAATTTTTGGAAAATCCAATGCTGATACAAAAAATTATTCATCCTGATTTTATTGATTATTTTAAGATGAAATGGACGGATTTAATCAATGGCAAAATACCTGAAACCTATGAGTATAAAATAATTGATCCCAAAGGAGATGAAAGGTGGATATTTCAAACAAACACTGGAATATTCAATGACCAGGATAAAATTATTGCGATAGAAGGCCTTTGCAGAGATATTACTAAAAAGAGACGAGCAGAGAGTACACTAAAAGAAAATGAAAAATTGTTACGAACGATAGCTGAAAATTATCCCCATTCCTATATCTCAATTATTGAAAGTGACTATACAGTTGGATTTACTTCAGGACAGGAATTTAAAACAAAGGATCTTGATCCGAAACAATTTGTAGGATTGGAACTGGAACAAGTTTTCCTTGATAAAACATACTTTGTAAAAAAATATTTTGATAAAACTTTCAAGGGTGAGGAGTGTAACTTCGAGCTGTTTGTAAACAACGAGTATCAATTATGCCATACAGTCCCTCTATATGCTGAAGATAATACCATTCCAAGGATTCTTGTTGTTGCAGAAAATATTACCGAGAAAAAACAGCTTGAAAAACAGATCCAACAATCACAGAAGATGGAAACCATTGGAACCCTTGCCGGTGGAATCGCCCATGACTTTAACAATATCCTTTTCCCCATTGTCGGTCATGCAGAGATGTTGTTGGAAGATATTCCAAATGACAGCTCGTTAAGGGACAGTTTAAACGAAATTTTTGTCAGCGCTTTGCGAGCTAAGGATCTGGTCAAACAGATTCTCACTTTTTC
>JAAEMC010001174.1 GCA_024225895.1 Desulfobacteraceae bacterium
CAGCAAATCCATATTAAAAAAAATCGCTACCCAGGATAGTTGCCGCTATGTCCGGTACGATGCCAAAAAAAAATTAGAGGATAAAAATGCTCTGGATAGCAGAACCCATCAAAAGTATGATATCCTCCTAAGACATGATATTCAGGATGAACTTTTTACTGATTTAAAAATTGCTGAAAAACGATTTCAAAAAGGCCTGTTTCAATTCAGCAAAAGGCCTGCCTTATCTTGCGAATTTGCAATGATAAAACCATATCCGCCTTACCTGGAAAAAAATATCGGGATGGAGATCCCGGCCAAATGCATCTATTGCAGTTCAGACAATATAAGTGACTACCTGCCCTCTTTTCAACAAAATACAGTCTCGCTTTTTTATTCAAGAAATTTTAAGGATGTACAGCTTTCAGGACCGTTCATGATCAACTGGCCTGTTTGCGGTTACTGTTTTTCCAAGATGAATAATTCAGCCGGCTACAACTCAAAAGAGTATAATGGTGTTATTTCCACCATGGAAAAAGAAGTCTTCTTCTTTTGGAAATTAACCTATTCTCATTTTCAACCCGTTAATGCTCCGGAATTTCATTATCTTTATTTCAAACAAGATGGTTTGCACCCACGCTTTTGGAAAGAATTTAAAAAAACAAATAATAAATACAGTTCCTCTATTCTGATGAATGATAAATTTGAAATTTAATAGGCACAAGACAGGCGCAACAATGTCCCCCCCCCCCACTTTTAATTGATCTGACTTATTCTAACCATCCATTTTTTTTAAATATTGCCAATAAATTCACTTGAATTTCAAGATCCCCCTATGATCATGGTCATGTTTTATACAACGTTGGGGTTTACTTTCTTACCATGCTGTATTAAGAAACACTAAATTTTAATACAAAAGGAGCAGTAATACGCCCTTGAAACCATAACCATGTAAACGGCTTTTGATTTTCGAACCAAAGACAAGCATTCGGTTGAGAAGCCCTAACTGGAGAATGACAATGAAACGATACTTTGTTTTAGCATTTTGCACTGCATTTATTCTTATAGCTGGAGGTCTTCCTATTTTCGGAACTGACACCACAGACGGACTGAATCTGCCGACCGGAGAGAAAACCCTTTCTGCCCCTCCCAACAATCAGACAAAACGGACTCCTGTTGACTTTTCACATTCATTGCATTTTAAATATTCATGTAAAGCCTGCCATCATCAATGGGATCGTTTCAGCACGATAAAAAGCTGTTCCACCTCCGGCTGCCATGATCAATTAAGGCCCTCCCCCGCCGGCGGGAAGCCCTCAAAATTTAAAAAGGTTATTTCATTGACAGGCGCCTATCACAGGGCGTGCAGGGGGTGCCACAGGGACCAGCTGGCAGAAATCAATCATTTAAAAAACAATCCAAAAACAAAAAAAGCAGCAATGAACAGAAATCCAGGACCCATTGCCTGTGAGGATTGCCACCTGCCAACCTCCGGGGCAACGAAAAATTTTTCAGAATCTCTTGTCATTCCCATGGGCACAATGACCTTGGAAGCACCTGAAGGCAGTTATGCCAAAAGGTCTTCGGTTGAATTTCCCCATGGTCTTCATTTTGGTCAGGCCTGCCAAGACTGCCACCATGAATGGGATGGTAAAAGCCAGGTGCAAAACTGCACCACCTCAGACTGCCATGATCAATTGGAAAGCCATGAAAGCACTCGGAATATTAAAGATCCCAGAAATACCAAATACTTTATGGCGGCTTATCATAATGTTTGCATAAAATGCCACAGGGATATTTTAAAAGAAAGAAAAAGCCTTGAAAAAGCCGGTATTTCAAATGAAAAAGAACTGCCGGAAAC
>JAAEMC010001175.1 GCA_024225895.1 Desulfobacteraceae bacterium
CCCATGGAATAATGCTGGGTCGGTCTGACCGGAATATATTCTTCCACAGGATCAATACCAAGGAAATACTCACAGATCTCCTTGACTTCCCTTAAGTTCTTTTCAATGTGCTTTCTGCCCAAAAGGGTGATATCCAGCCACAGGTGATCACCGTAACGGGAAGAAACTCCTTTGCCCTTTCTCATGTGCTCGGTCATTCTCCTGGAAACAACATCCCTTGAGGCAAGCTCTTTTTTATCCGGCTCATAGTCAGGCATAAACCTGTGGCCGTCTTTGTCCAGAAGAAGCCCGCCGTCTCCGCGGCAGCCCTCTGTTGTCAGAATACCCACCGGAACAATGGCTGTGGGATGAAATTGCACCGCTTCCATATTTCCCAGGGTAGCCACCCCTGTTTCCAGGGCAATAGCTGTTCCAATACCTTCTGAAATAACGGCATTGGTGGATACTGAATAGAGTCTGCCGTATCCGCCGGTGGCAATTGTCGTGGCCTTGGCCACATAAGCGATGAGCTCGCCTGTGATCAGGTCTCTTACCACAGCACCGTAGCAAATCCCGTCCTCATGGATCAGGGCAATGGCTTCTTTTCTCTCATGCACCTGAATACCCAGCTGAATGGCTTTATTATCCATGGCATAGAGCATGGTATGGCCGGTACCGTCCGATGTAAAACAGGTGCGCCATTTTTTAGTGCCGCCAAAATCCCGGGATGTGATCAAGCCGTGGGCTTCATCTTTTTCCGTGATGGTGACTTTTTCTCCATTAATAATAACTTCCCGGTCCCCTCTTCGAACCCTGGACCAGGGAACCCCCCAGGCAGACAATTGCCGAATCGCCTTGGGTGACGTATTTACAAACATTCTGGCTACATCCTGGTCACAACCCCAGTCGCTGCCTTTTACCGTATCTGCAAAATGGACATCTTCATCATCCCCGTCTCCTTTGATGCATGCCCCGAGACTTGCCTGCATTCCGCCCTGTGCTGCGGCGGAATGGGAGCGTTTGGCAGGGATCAAAGAAAGTACAATGGTGTCAAAGCCCCTTTGCATGGACGCGATGGCCACCCTCAAACCTGCCAGGCCGCCACCGATAACCAGTGAATCAGTATATATGACTTTCATTCAATTACCTCTTATTCTTTAGTTTCCTCGATTGCTTGGGTTTCCTGACCTTGATGCGTTTCTTCGATCACTGCACCCATTGCACCGTCTTTTTGATATCTTTCTCCCACACTGTCTTTGTGATTGATGCCGATGACAATAAAAACCACCAGGGCCAAAAAACCAAGGGACAGGAAGAATATGGTCAGCCTGTTCTTCAGTTTCTTCAAATTTTCCCTGGATTTCACAGCATCTTTTCCTGAAAACCAGCCCCATTTCATGCAAAGCCGGTAAAGCCCGATGGTGCCATGCAATTCCACACAGACTAAAAGAATAAGATATAGGGGCCACATATTGCCGGACACAATCCTGTCTGCCGACAAATACGGACCAATGTCTCCGGGGTGGGTCAGCATTATATAAAGATGGATAGATCCGGCAAAAAACATAATAAAGCCGGTTATCACCTGGATATACCAAAGATTGGTGTCCTGATGATCCATCATCTGCATCTGGTCCCTCATAATCCGGTGCTGTTTCCAGGTGATGGGAAATTTTCTGACACCGAGCAATGCATGGATAATAAACATGGTAAATACCCCTGCCACTGCAAAAAACACGGCAATGGGATACCCCTGGCCGCTATCGGATAAAAAAGCAAATTCCATTGTTTTTGCAATAAAATGGAAGGTGCCTTTACCCAAAAGGATACTGCCCACAAGGAACATATGCGCCCACATGAACAACCCTAAGAAAAGGCCTGTCGCACTCTGGGCAAAATCCAGCCGAGCCGGCAGCCTGCTCTTCTTTTTCTTAGATTCAATAATATAACTCTCCAATTCTACCTCCTTAAGGTAACACTAAAAAATATCTTTACAGATTTGGCCTATTTTCCCGAGGTTCTCGCATACATGAACCCCATTTTTCTTAAATGCCTCTATTTTAGCTGCTCCAGTACCACTGCTTCCGGAAATAATTGCGCCTGCATGCCCCATCCTTCTTCCCGGGGGAGCCGTAAGACCTGCTATAAAACCGACCACCGGTTTTGTCACATTATCTTTGATAAACTTTGCAGCCTCTTCTTCGGCATTACCGCCAATCTCTCCTACCATAACTATGCTTTTGGTTTCTTCATCTTTTTCAAAAGCATCCAGCACATCAATAAAATTTGTTCCGTTTACAGGGTCCCCCCCGATACCAATACAGGTTGATTGCCCCATTCCCAGCTTGGTAAGCTGGTCAACCACCTCGTAGGTAAGGGTTCCGGATCTTGAAATCACACCCACATTTCCTTTTTTGTGGATGTTGCCAGGCATGATCCCTATCTTGGTCTCCTCGGGTGTGATAATGCCCGGGCAGTTAGGGCCGATGAGCCGGCAATTTTTTGTGGCAAGGAAATTTTTCACCTTTACCATGTCCAGAATGGGAATCCCTTCTGTAATCGCAACAATGAGTTCCACCCCTGAATCGGCGGCTTCCATGATGGCATCCGCGCCAAACGGCGGAGGAACAAAAATTAAAGAGGCATTGGCCCCTGCTTCTTCTACTGCTTGTTTCACCGTATTAAAGACCGGCACATCATCCATTTTCTGCCCGCCTTTTCCCGGTGTGACACCGGCCACAATTTTCGTGCCGTATTCAATGCATGCTCTGGCATGGAAACTGCCTTCATTGCCGGTGATACCCTGTACAACAAGTTTTGTGTCTTTATTTACAAATATGCTCACGATATTTTCTCCTTTATAGCAAATCGCAGAACAACGTTCCGATAAGCGTATTGCCCTTTTTACCCTTAAGGGGTAGAAATCGATTGATACAAAATCGATTTGCTTTTAAGTGATTCCATTTATTTTAATTGCTTTCCGGAAACTATTTTTGGGAATCACTTTAATTAACCGCAACCGCAATTTTCTGTGCCTTGACAGCCACGGGATATCATCCTAAACCTTCTGCGGCATCCACACTGAATACAGCCTTTCCATCAGGTACAGGAACATTATATTTTCTGAAAAGTTCCTTTGCCTGGTATTCGTGTATTTTCATCTTTTTTTCCTAATATTAAAATTATAAATATGATAACAGCTCCTCGGCTGCCGC
>JAAEMC010001176.1 GCA_024225895.1 Desulfobacteraceae bacterium
CATAAAAGAAAAATGCAGACTGCTTTCAAAAAAAAGCAAAAAAATGCAAGACATAAGAAGGTTGAATCTGACATGGTTCTAAAATAGAATAACTGGGAAATAATTGACTGCAAGCTGATAAAAAAATCCCTGAAAAGATTTTAAAAGATGTCTGTTCACACAATGGAATAACAAACGATACACAATAAAAACCAACTTTAGTAAAGGAGATCTTCATGGACACTTTACAATGGAACCCGGGAACATTGCTGGAAATGTCAGGCAGTTACTGGAAAACATTCACCCTGCATACGGGTGTTAAACTCGATATTTTCACCATTATCGGCGATGGCCAGATGGCTTGCCGAACAATCTGTGATCAATTGAATGCTGATACCAAAGGGATGGCCACCCTGTTAAACGCCTTGAGCGCCATGGGGCTTTTAGTGAAAAAAGGTGATCAATATGCCAATTCAGAAGTGGCGAAAGATTATTTATCCAAAAAATCCAAGTCTTACATCGGGTATATGCTCATGCACCACCACCATCTTGTAGAGACCTGGTTTCAAATGGACAAGGCCGTGCTGAGCGGTAACCATATCCCAAAGGGCACTGCCTTTACTAAAGAAGAGCGCAGGGAAAACTTTTTGATGGGGATGTTCAATACAGCCATGTTCACGGCCCCTTCCTTGTCAGAAACTTTGGATCTTTCCCACAGCAAGCGCCTCATTGATATTGGCGGAGGGCCCGGTACATTTGCCATCCATTTTTGCCTGGCCAACCCGGCCCTTGCCGCAAGTGTATACGATCTTGAAACCACACGGCCTTTTGCCGAAAAAACCATTGAACAATTCAGTCTTTCAGACCGGATCGATTTTATTTGCGGCAATTATATTGAGAATGATGCTCTAACACCGCAAGACTATGATGCGGCATGGCTATCTCATATCCTTCACGGTGAAGGTCCTGGAGATGCCCAAAAGATAGTAAAAAAAGCTGTAGACTGCCTTAAGCCGGGCGGTAAAATCTTTATTCATGATTTCTTTTTAAACCAGAACATGGATGGCCCGCTCTTTCCTGCCCTCTTTTCGTTGAATATGCTTATCAATACCGAAAACGGCCAATCCTACAGTGAGAACCAGGTCTTTGAAATGCTGGGAAAAAACGGAGTAAAAGATATCAGGCGTCTGGATTTTACCGGGCCAACCCAGTCAGGGATTATTTGCGGCACAATATGATACCCGGCAACAGGTACTTAATAAAACTGCCGGCAACAAGGCTTGATGCAATTTTTCCAGGACCGCAAGAATCGGGTGGCAACTCAGGGCAATCGCATGTAACTTGTCCACATGAATGATTTCACGCAATTACAACTTAAAGGTAAACGCAACAAAAACATTTGCTTTGCATAAGGCCCGTATATTAATAAAATTAAAATTCATGCCAGTGTTACATGCGTTTACCCTGGGTGGCAACAATTTTTACCTTTCTTTATAATGCTTTTGAACTTACAGACAAGGATTTAAGCATATGGAAAACCAGCAACAAATATTACACCAGCTTTCAGACGACTACGAACGGGTTGAAAAGGCCATCCAATTTATTGAAACCCAACAGGAAAATCAACCTTCGCTTTCCAGCATCGCTGATGCGGTTCATTTAAGTGAATTTCACTTTCAAAAGCTCTTTTCCAGGTGGGTGGGCATCAGCCCTAAACGATTTTTGCAGTTTATCACCAAAGAACATGCAAAAAAGCTATTGGAAAAATCTGAGAACATCCTGGAAGTCACATATGATTCTGGTTTATCCAGTCCGGGACGACTCCATGACCTCTTTATCAATTGCGAGGCCATGACTCCCGGGGAATACAAAAAAAGAGGGGAAGGGCTAAAAATCAAATATGGTTTTTCCTTTTCACCCTTTGGCAAATGCCTGGTTGCATTTACCCACAGAGGAATTTGCAATTTAAAATTTGTCCGGGAAAATTCAGAAAGCAACCTTGTTGCCTGGCTTGAAAAGATGTGGCCCGGAGCGGCACTTATCAAGAACAATAAAAAATGCCATGAACTGGCCCAAAATATTTTTTATTTTAAAAACCAGCAAGCCTCTGCCCCATTGCATCTTTTTGTTAAGGGGACCAATTTTCAAATCAAGGTGTGGGAGGCTCTTACCCAAATACCTTTTGGAAATACCGTTACCTACCAGGATATTGCAAGGCATATTGGTATTCCCGGGGCAAACCGAGCCGTGGGAACCGCCATTGGGAAAAATCCAATTCCGTTTCTCATCCCCTGCCACCGGGTAATCAAAAAAATGGGTGATTTTGGAAATTACGGTGAAGGCAGGACAAGAAAAAAAGCGCTTATCGGCTGGGAATCTGCCGTAGCATTAAAAGAAACCGCTTAATATACCGGAGACTAATATGAATTTTTTAGATGATGCCAAAAGTGTATTATTACAACTGGACCACTATTTAAACCAAACCATAAACAAACAAAATAAAGTTATTAACCAGGAGAGCATTGATGAGATCCAAAAGAAACTTTGCTTGCAGGATCATGTTGAAAAAGGGGACCTGACCGGTAAAAATCTGGATACTTTTTTAAGTCAATATTTTGAAAATGTCACAAGGCTCCACCATCCTTGTTATCTTGCCCATCAGGTGGGAACGACCCATCCTTCCGGCGCTTTAGGATCACTGATCGACGGGTTTACCAACAACCCCATGGCTATTTATGAAATGGGTCCTTCTGCGGCGGCTGTTGAATTTTTCATGATTAATTTAATCTTAAGCAAGATCGGTTGGAATAAAATGCCTTCCCGCATAAAGGAACGGCTTACCTTCAGTCATGGCAGCGGCGTATTAACCCACGGCGGGTCCCTTGCCAATCTGACCGCTCTGCTGGCAGCCCAGAACAATTTGGATAAAGATATCAGAGAAAAAGGCAACCCAGGGGATTTAACCATTCTGGTGCCTGAGTCTTCCCACTACTCTATAGCCAAGGCTGCAGGCATCATGGGCATTGGTGAACAAAATGTAATTTTGTTAAAAACAGATAAAAACGGGACAGTCCTTCCTGACAGGCTCAAGGATGCCTATCAAGAGGCTAAGGACAAAAACAAACGGATCGTAGCCCTTGTGGCCAATGCCTGCTCCACGGCCACAGGACTTTATGATCCTGTTGATGAGATTGCCGATTTTTGTAATGAAAATGGGATCTGGTTCCATGTGGATGGCGCCCATGGCGCATGCGCATTGTTTACCGACAAACACAAATACCGGTTTAAGGGGGTGCAAAAGGCGGATTCCCTTATCATAGATGCCCATAAGATGCTGCGCACGCCCAATCTTTGTGCGGCAATACTTGTAAAAGATGCCAATACCCTTGATCTGGTGTTTCAACAAAAAGCCAGCTATCTTTTCCACGAAAAAAATCAGCCTGGGTTTGATTTTATCCAGCAGGCCATAGAATGCACCAAAGCAGGCCTTGGCATCAAATTTTATTTCGTGCTTGCCGCCATGGGCGAAAAAGGAATGGCCGCTTATATAGAAAGGCAATTTGATCTTACAACCGAAGCCCACAACTATATTCATCAACAAGATGATTTTGAATGTCCGTGCCGCCCTCAAAGCAATATCCTTTGCTTCAGGTATAATGGTTCTGATGATCTTCAGCTTGCCATCCGGGACAAATTGATCGAAGAGGGCAGCTTTTATATTTCTTCAACCAACCTCGAAGACAAACGGTTCTTAAGGATTGTCCTCATGAGCCCGTATACCACCATGGAAGAGATCAAAGAATTGGTTTTTGCCATCCGGGAGCTGGCAAATTCAGAGGGCTCATAAAGTACATTTCCTCAAGGTATTGGAATAAATACTTTTTGACACAATTTCATATTTTCGCTATATTAATAGAATCATTGTTACATGCATGCAAAATTATTTCATAAATTTTCAATCCCAAAAATAGTTTTCATTTTTTTTTAAA
>JAAEMC010001177.1 GCA_024225895.1 Desulfobacteraceae bacterium
AAAATCTTAAAGGAAAAAGGGGTGGACGCCACCATAAAAGAAGCAACAGGTGGCGGAAAAACATGGTATCTGGTCAGGGTGTCAGAGTTTCCTGATAAGACAAGTGCTGCAGCCTATGGGCAGGAACTGAAGAAACAAAAAATAATCGATGATTTTTTTGTTAATAACAAATAGGCAGTTGAGTCAATAACTTGTCCAAGAGCCTGCCCAGTTTATTCGAATGTCTGCCTGAATCGAGTATTGCTTTTTAGATGTTCATTACTTTATCTGCAAGCTGCATTGAGGTTACAATATCCAACATATTTGTTGTTTCGCCAACCGCCTTGGAGTCCATTAGATGAAGATGGGTTAAGCAAGTGCCGCAAACCAATATATCCACACCGGTTTCCGCCAATTCTTTTAGTTCCACTATAACCGGTGAGTCATATGTGGAGAGCTTTACTCCATGATTAACAAAGACCAGACGCCAGAGATCATCCCCCATTTCCTTCAGTGTTTTAACGAAGCTTGCCAGTAATTTTTTTCCCAGTTCATCATCACCTCTGCCTAGCTGGTCACAGGAAATTATAACCAGGATTTTTTGATCTGTTTCTTGTTGGGTGGTTTTTTGAGATATGATTTCATTTTGGGAGGTTAATATCTTATCGGGATCTTTTGTCCCTGTAACTGTAGAAGTTACACCGTCAGAATCCACACTGACTTCAAATCCCTGATAATTTAAAAATCTGCTGACATTCTCCACAGCAGCATCATTGCCAACCAGAACCTGGATTTGGTCAAGCGCTTCTTTTTCGATAAGTTCTTTGGTTTTTAATACGGGCTCTGGACAGTCAAGCGTCCTGCAATCAATTTTTTTTATCATAATACCTAAATCCAATATTTTTTTAATAAGTTATGTCTAATTTAAAAATAGCAGACAGGAAAGTCAAATTGCAAAAATCTATGTGGGTTTAAAAATACATTGGAAATAACTATATCTAATTTAGACTAATACTTATTATCTATGATTCTATCAATCAGTTCTTTGGATGATACTTTTTCCCTCATTTTCTGGTAAGCCATCTCAATTTCATCTTCTTAATATGGCATTATAGCACTGTAAACCCTCCGTGTATTGCATTGCTCTGATAATGGAGTCTGCATTATTCTTAAGAAAAGAGATTGAGGTTGGGTCTTTGGAGAATTTCTGGCTGATCTTGAAAAATCATTTCAACATTTTGTTTTAAATCCACTAAGGTGTCACCATAGATCATTTTTTTTAGAATGTTGTGCCCGAACTTGAAGTTGGCACAAAAATAAGGAGCGAATTTTTTAAACATTTTGACGGCATAAATTTCTTCATAATGTTTGGCAAGCAGATGAATCATCCTTAAGGCAGTATAGCGGTAAATGTCTTTTTCAGGGATAAGATTTTCTGTCCATTGGGCAAAAAGCCATGGTTTGGCCACAGCCATTCTGCCAATGGAAAGCCCTTGACATTGGGTCTGTTCCAGCATTTTCAATCCATCTGAAGGCTCAAACAGGTTACCGTTCCCAAATACAGGTATGGATACTGCATTTTGTACTTGAGCGATATGATCCCATATTGGGGGGCGGCTTCGTCTGTCTGGAGCGACCCTTGGATGAAAGGTAAGGGCATCTGCTCCAGATTCTTCAAATAATGATGCCATTTTAACTGCAAAAGACGGATCATTTTTCCACCCTGTTCTAAATTTTGCAAAAACCGGAATGGAGACAGAGGCTTTAACTGATTTTACAATATCACACGCCAGTTGCGGCGTTTTTAATAACGCTGCACCACTGCCTTTTTTACAGATCGCAGCAACGGAACACCCAAAATTGAGATCCACTCCAAAAAACCCCTCTTTTTCTATTCTTTGGGCTGCCAGAATCATGCTTTCCGGCTCAGAACCAAAGATCTGGCATACCAGATAAGGCAGTTCTGTTTGACGCCATCGAAATACAGGGGAAATGCTGCTGTTTTCATGGGGTACGGCTTTAGCACTGCACATTCCTGTAAAAAGCAATCCAAATCCTTTGAATTCTGAAATAAGTTCTCGCAGGGCAATATGGCCAAGGCCGGCCATGGGCGCAAGAGTTAGCCTGTTCTTTATGGTTTTTCCACCAATGATGAGTTCTTTTTTAAGATATGCTGAAAGTCTGTCTATACTACTCATCATCTTAATATAAATACCATAAGCGTTTTATT
>JAAEMC010001178.1 GCA_024225895.1 Desulfobacteraceae bacterium
ATGAGCTTCTTTCAAAGGCAATCAGCGCTGCTCCGAGTGCACCTATAATATCAGGTTCCTCAGGGGTATGAAGCTTATCAAGATTTAAGCTTTGGGCAATGGCTGTGACCACTCCAAGATTCCTTGCCACGCCGCCGGACATGGCAACCGGGAGACTATCCGGGTTTTTGGCTATTCTTTTCACTAAAGAAAAGGTCCTGGATGCAATGGCCCGGTTAAGTCCTCTGGCAATCTCTTTTTGCTCAGTGCCATTGGCGATAAGAGAGACCACCTCGCTTTCGGCAAACACGGTACACATGCTGGACAGCACCAGATCAGAGGAGGCTCCCTGATCCAAATTCCCTAAGTCATTGATATCCACTTCCAGAGCTCTTGCCATGGCTTCTAAGAAGCGTCCGGTTCCGGCTGCGCACTTGTCATTCATGGCAAAATCCTTGACATTACCCTCTTCATCCAAATGAATGGCTTTGGAATCCTGGCCCCCAATGTCGATGAGAATCCTGGTATTGGGAAGCACATGCCTGATCCCTCTGGCATGGCACGTAATCTCTGTTACTGCGCCGTCTCTTTTCTCAACACGGGTTCTGCCGTATCCTGTTGAAATGATGGATTGAATTTTGTTTTCCATGATACCTGAAGTATCCAATACATTTTTTTTCACTGTTTCAATGGCTTCAATATTCCTGACACCGGTTGGGATCACCGAGGATGAGACGATTTGTTTTTGTTCATCCAAAAGAACTGCATCACAGGAAAGACTTCCGATATCAATACCTAAAAAATACATGAGCTATTTCTCCTTACTCTTTTTTATCCCATCATTTCCATGAATGCTTCCAGCCGGGTCTCAATCTGGCCTTTTGCAAGGTTCCTGGAATCCACACAATCGATTTCCAGGTTAAGTACCGGGATATCCATCTGCCGCAGTTCTTTTGAGACAAGACCCCTGATGCCTGTACCCTGCCGGCATCCCCAGTGGCAGGGGTGGACGACACCATCAATTTTATAATCAATTATCTGCTGTTTTATATGGTCTATGCGGCGGGTGCTGTCCACGCAAAAGGGAATGGATGAAGTTTTTTTTGCAATGCTTTCAAACGGGTTGTCCGGATCTAAAGGTTCCCATGTAACATCATTGAGCTCATCCACTACGATTTTAGCACCCAGGTCGTCCAACATCTTGTTGATGGGAAATTGATACTGGATGCGATTCTGTATCCAAAGAAGCCGTTTTTTTTCATTGGTCATATTCGGAGTTGGGTTGTTAATCCTGTGCTCAAGTTCATCCTTAAATGCCTGGCAGATGTCCACGGCTTGCCTGGTTCCCAATAAAAGGGACATGACCGTGCCGAAATCTTTTAAGAATTGGTTGTCCACAGGAGAGGGCTTTTGTTTTGCAAGGTCATATATGTTTTGTAAAAGAAGGCTTGCTTTATTGGTTAATTCAATGGCTTTCCCGATTTTTTCTATGGAAAGGGGATGGCCGGTGTGCTGAGCCACAAATGATGTCATCTCCTGGATCTGCCCTGCAAGATAAGAGATGGCCTCCTTGAAATCGTTCTGGGGAATATTGAGGATGAAAAAATCTTTTTTATATGCCCTGGCAAAATTTTCCATGACTGCCAGCCCTGCAGTACAGGGGCTGCTGGTACCAATTATAAAGTTGGGTTCCGGCATTGCGTTTTCAAGCACTGCGCCGGTAACTGCCCTGTGATAGGCACAGGAATCAGTTGCATATCCTTCATCCTCTGCTTGTTTTAAAAAATGATCGGCCGTGTTTGTGGAGGCAAGCATGGCTCCTACAAATTCCACAAAACAGGAAGTAACGCCCATGGCATTGAGCAGATCAAACGGCGCCATCACACCGCACCAGGCAATATTTTCATCCTGGTTATACAATCGTTTACCCAGCCGGGCAATTTCAAGTACATATTTTTTACGGGCATGGATCTTTTGCGGTTCCTTGTCAATCCTGCCTTTTATTCCTTTTTCCAGATTATCAAAATATTCATACATCATTTTACACCCCCAAAATTTCTGAAAACGCTTCGATTCTGGTTTGCTGCTGCCCCATGGCGCCCATGGTGCAGTCCCCTTCCAACATTAAGAAAGGTATGGATTCATTGGCAAGGGCTTCCCGTATCATGGGAACCCTTGCAAGGTACGGATCACAAAATTTTAAAGTAAAACCGATCACACCTTTGACATCGGCGCTTTTGGCCTTTTCAACAATGTTTGCTGCGATATTACCGGGAGTTGATGTGTCCATCGTTCTTGCACAGGGTGTGTTATGTAAATATGAAGATGCCAGGGCTTTAAAGAAATTATCATTCAAACCAGTATCAATCCCGGTAATAAACCGTGAACCAGTGCAAAAATCATTGACTGCCACATGGATGTTCCAGTCTTCTAACAAGTCAAAGACCTTGGGATCAAATAAAAGATTCCCAAAAACCATGACTTTTGCTTTGCCCTTTTGAGGTGTTTGTTCCACTGAAAGTATTTCCTTGGCCATATTCAGCGCTGTTTCAATAGATTGGGCTGCGGCAGCATTAATCACCTTTTGAAAAGACGCGGCCAGGCCCGGATAAAATGCTTTTGACATCCGGGCTTCAATTTCACTTACCAGGACGGCAAGTTGATTCCAGAGTTCTATGTTTTCATGGATGCAATCCAGGGAAAAGGCCTGGCCGTTCCACTCAAAAAGGTTGCGGGCCATTCGTTCATATTCTTCAGCCAGATAATCTATGCTGCTGTTGCTGGTGGAAGACGGCAGTTCTATGAGGGTGATCCGGTCACTTGGGCGAGTGTCGTGCCAGGCATCGGAAAGCCTTCTCATGGTATCGCAGGAGTTGATGAATATCATGCCTGAAATGTCGTCAAGGTCATTGTCAAGACACCGATCCAGCACTTTTTTAACATGGGGACACAGGTTGTCGTGGAGCAGATGCCCTGCCTGGTCTGCGGAATCTGTATCCGGAAATATCCTGTATGGTGAAAAACCAGCTGCCTCAATCAGAGGCACAGGTGTATAAGAACACGTAAAGCCTATTTTAGGGACCATAAAAAATCTCCTTGTTGCAGTTGATTAGTACTTTTCGTAACACGGTTTTGGTTGTTTCAAGATCTTGCTCGGAAATATCTTTGAATACCTGATCCAGCACATCCATAACCACCTGCATTGCAGGGGCCTGCTCATCCTTGCCTTTTTGTGTCAATTTGATTCTATTGGCTCTCCTGTCATTGGGGTCAGGGGTCCTTTTCAGGATGCCGTCCCGCTCCATTCGGTCCAAAAGCCCGGTCATGGTGGAGGGCTCAAGCCCTGCACGTTTGCCCAGTTCATTGGCCTTTAAGCTGTCTTCATCCCAAAGGACGAATAAAACGCCCAGATAGGCCGGTCGCACATGGTGTACGCCGCCTTGGGAAAAACCTTTTTTAAGTTCTGTGGTGACAGCTAAAGTTGATCTGGATATCAGATAATAGGGACATTCCGGCGGTGATTGGTTGATCATATTTTTAGTTTCCTTACATATTATTTTTATACATATAATACGCATGCGTAATATATTGTCAAGGACTATTTTGATGTTTCATAAATAAATACTAAAGGGATGTGAAATATTCGGGACTATTAAAGGGGGAATTAACTAATTTTGTTGTACGGTTTGTTTCGGGTGCCTGTTTTTTCAAGGTGATCGCAAGTCAGGGCAATCGCATGTAACTTTTCTACATTAATGATTTCAAGCAGTTGCGATTTATAGCGATTCCCAAAATAAAGTTCCTAAAAACACGATAGATTAATGGAATCG
>JAAEMC010001179.1 GCA_024225895.1 Desulfobacteraceae bacterium
ACCCAGAAACCAAAGGTGTACGACACGGACGAAGCGACTGCAAACGCAAGGCTTTCCACCGTGCTTCCCTATATTCTCGCGTCATCCCGTTTTGCCCATTACATGAAGATGATAATGAGAGACAAGATAGGCAGCTTCATGACAGCCGACAATGTATCTGCATATCTGAACAGGTGGATACAGATGTATGTGCTTGGAAAAGACGACGCGGGCCAGGAGCACAAGGCAAAATTCCCCTTGAGGGAAGCCAGGGTCGATGTCAGCGAGATACCCGGAAAACCGGGGTGCTACAATGCAGTGGCATTTTTGAAGCCCCATTTTCAACTCGAGGAATTGACCACCTCGATACGCCTGGTGGCAGAACTTCCGCCCCCGGCCAATCCGGGATAAAGCAACGATTTACAAAATCGATGCAAGAGTGAGAGAAGCATTTTTTTAAGTAAAACGATTTTCCAAATCGTTTGTTTGTGAACATGCAGACCAAGCAACGATTTACAAAATCGTTGTACGTGTTAAGCGATGATTTGCAAAATCGTCGTACGAAACGACTGTTTTTCAGTAAAACGATTTTTTAAATCGTTTCTTTTAAGAACAGTCAGGCAACGATTTACAAAATCGTTGTACGAAGATGTTTTTCAAGTCTATTTATAAATTAAAGTTAAAATATTTTCGGTGGCGATGGCAGGGAGGCAATACCCGTACCCATCCCGAACACGGAAGTCAAGGTCCCTAGCGCCGATGGTACTGCACAGGAAGCTGTGTGGGAGAGTAGGACGTTGCCGAAAATTCTTTTAGAATAAAATTTTGAAATAGAATGACATTTTATAATTATTCTAAAAGTTGTTTGACAAGCACAAAAAAGAGGTTATATTCTCCTTCATCCGATCAGATCGGACAATAATGAAATATCCCTTAACGGTCATTTACATAAGTAAAAACGACCTTCTCGATCTTTTTAATTTTAGTCAAAAAAATAATTTGACAAGCATAAAAGAGAGATTATATTCTCCTGGTGTCAGTAAAACCGAACATGTTTTGCAGGCAGTTAGAAAATCTTTTTTGCCTCTTCAAATTTATTTTAAAAGAAATTTGACAAGCACAAAAAAGAGATTATCTTCTTTGGGTGCTCGACTGAACCACAAGGGTTTACGAGCAGTTTAGATGATCATTTTGGTCTTTTCAATTTTGTTTTAAAAGAAATTTGACAAGCATAAAAGAGAGGTTATATTCTCTTGAGTTCGGGTTTACCCGGACAGCTTGAAAACATTTTTTTATGGCCGCTGGCAACAAACAAAGCGGCCTTTTTTGATCTTTGAAAAACGAATAGCAGTAAAGAAGAAAGTGCCGGGTCTCAAAAGAGACACAACCAAAAAGGCATCGCGAGATGTTTTTTTGTCGATCAATTTATTTGGAGAGTTTGATCCTGGCTCAGAATGAACGCTGGCGGCGTGCTTAACACATGCAAGTCGAACGAGAACTCCCGGAGCTTGCTCTGGGAAAGTAAAGTGGCGCACGGGTGAGTAACGCGTGGGTAATCTACCCTCGAATCGGGGATAACATTGCGAAAGCGATGCTAATACCGGATAACATCATAACGGCTTTGGCTGTAATGATCAAAGGTGGCCTCTACATG
>JAAEMC010001180.1 GCA_024225895.1 Desulfobacteraceae bacterium
GCTCTCGGATGAAGCCATTATGGATATTTATGCATACTTTTACAACCATGCAAAGGATTCACCTACGCCAGCAAAATGTCAATAGTAGGCAGGAAGCGGACTTAATCCTGCCCTGTTTTAATTTATAAAAACTTTTGGAGGTTTTAATGGCAAAAGGGCTCTTAATACTAAAATCCGCCCTGATCTTCACCATCATCTTTGGTTTGCTGTGGACATTGCCTATACAGGCGTCGACCAAAACATCTGATGAGGCCCTGGGACGCAAACTGGCCAAGCAGGCGGTTAGAGCGGCCCGGCATTGGACCACGACCGATCACTCAAAAATAAAAATATTAAACCAGGACTTCAATTCAGGGAACGACATTACCAAAGCCTGCCTCTCCTGCCATAATGATGCAGCATCTCAGTTCCATAAAACCATTCACTGGACCTGGAAAGTACCATCAGACAAACAAGGAGTCTTAAACGGAAAAGCCGGGCATGCTGTGAACAACTTCTGTATTTCCGGAAATGACATGAAAGATAAGGGTTGCCTGAAGTGTCATGCCGGATGGGAAGGCACAAAAGCCCAGGTTAATTGTCTCAAATGCCATGGTTCAAAGTTCAATTATAAAGAGGCGTTTGAGGATATAGAGGCTTTTAAAAAGGAGGATGATCCGGAATCAAAAGAGATTATTAAAGATATTTACAGTGACATCCGGTCTGCTGTGAAAAATCTCACATTGCCCCGGCGGCAGAACTGTGGTGAATGCCATTTCAAGGGCGGCGGAGGTGATGGTGTCAAGCACGGTGACCTGGACACCTCCCTGACCAAACCCAATAAATCCCTTGATGTGCACATGGCGGCCGAAGGACAGAATTTTACCTGTACCCGCTGCCATACCACAGTCAAACACCATATTGCCGGCAGGGTCTATACCCGCCCGGCTGCGGCTGAACGGAAAAGCCTGATCCAAGATGATATGGCCACCAAAATCACCTGTGAATCCTGTCATGGCGTACTGCCCCATAAAAATGATTCCAAAATGAATGATCATGTGGACAAGGTGGCTTGCCAAGCCTGCCATATTCCTGAATATGCAAGGATCAATCCCACAAAGATGTGGTGGGACTGGACCAAAGCAGGCAAGAAAAAAGACGGGAAAGCTTATGTTGAAAAAGGCCCTTTTGGAAAACCTGTGTACAAATCCATAAAAGGAGAATTTAAATGGGAAAAAAACGTTATACCCGAATACTTCTGGTACAACGGCTCCTTTTCCAACACCACTATTAAAGAAACCATAGATCCGGGCCAGATTGTAAAGGTAAGCCACCCCATAGGAGAGATGACAGATCCTGATTCGCGAATTCACCCTTTTAAGGTCCATCGGGGAAAACAACCTTACGACAAAGTGCACAAAAAGCTGGTAGCCCCCATTTTGTCGGGAAAAAATGGATTTTTTACCACATTGGATATGCCAAAGTCCATTGATATTGGACAAAAGGCCCTGAATGAGCCTTATTCAGGGGAATTTGATTATGTTGAAACCACCTATGCCTTTCCCATTACCCATATGGTTGCTCCAAGGGAGAATGCTCTGAGCTGCACACAATGCCATATCAGGGAAGAATCAAGGCTGGCGAGCATTACAGGGATTTACCTTCCTGGGCGTGACAAATCAGACTATATCGACGCGTTGGGGTGGATTGCGGTTATAGGTGCCCTTGGCGGTGTATGTCTCCATGGCCTGGGACGATTTTTTACCCGGAACGGAAGGAAGGATTAAATGGTAGTAACGAAAATAAAAAAAGTCTATCTCTATACCCGGTTTGAAAGGATGTGGCACTGGCTCCAGGCTTTTATGATCTTGGTGCTCATTCTTACCGGGTTTGAAATTCATGGGACCTATACGCTGTTGGGGTTTAAGACTGCAGTGGAGGTTCACAGTTTTATTGGGCTTTCCTGGCTGATCCTCTTTGCATTCTTTGTTTTCTGGCTTTTTACAACTGGAGAATGGAAGCAGTATATACCCACCACAAAAAAACTCTTTGATGTGGTGGTCTATTACGCTTACGGTATCTTCAAAGGGGAGCCCCACCCGGTGCAAAAATCCCAGGGTGCCAAGCATAACCCTTTGCAGCGCCTGGCTTATTTAGGTATTTCCGCGATGCTGCTCCCGGCCCAGATGATTACCGGCCTTTTGGTTTACCTGTACAATTTTCTGCCTTCATCATGGAATCTTGCGCCTATTGCTGTTATGCATACACTCATTGCGTTTTTACTGGTCAACTTTCTGATCATCCATTTGTATATGACCACCACCGGCCATTCTTTTTTCAGCCATATTGCCGGTATGATCACTGGATGGGAAGAAATTTATGAAACCACCAAGCTCCAAGATTGGGAGACTAAAGCAACCAAAAGCAAACATTAAGCGATTGCCAAAATAATAATTAGTGATGAACAATGGAAGAACATTCTCAAAATCTTTGGCTATAACACGCATGCGACGGCTTTCCCTGTCATTTCTTATTGTACCTTTGCAACAGTCAATAAAGACGGATCTCCGCGTATGGTGCCATACACCTCCCTTATTCCTGGAAAAAACAACAAATGGTTCTGGATTAAAACAGTGTTGGTTGGCAAATTTGACTAAACATAACTTTATTTTCTAATGATAACAATTTCTGCCGAACTATTATTTCGCCATGAGGTAGCCAGGTGATCAGCCAATAGATAATACGAAATAATAAGACCTTCCGGATGAGGAAAAATTTGGTTGCTAAACCCTGGTGAATGCATTATTATACATTCATTAATCAACACGGTTCTCTTTCACTGTCCAGGTTTTTACAAAAAAAAATAATTGTGGATTTATACATCCGAATCCACCGCCATTATTGTAATGGTAGTTTCAAGGAAGAGGCACCATTTTTTATTTTTTAAATTATCTGAGTAATGAAAAGAAAATCATAACTGATAGCAATTCTTAATACCCAATGAGTTTAAAAAAAAATATCCACGTCTTCGTAATTCTGTTTTGTATTGTGCTTTGTCCGCCTGTGTTTGCCCAAGGAATTAGCACAATTACTGCTGTTTGTGGAGAGTGGGTGGGCTATACAAACAAAGATGGCAGCGGCGCTTATTGGGAGGTACTCAAAGCCATATACGAACCCATGGGAATTAAAGTTGATACAAAAACCCTGCCCTGGGCAAGGGCAGTAATTAACATCAAGGCAAGAGACAGCGATGCCCTTGTAGGAGCCTACTATCACCAAGATCAAGATGGGAAGGATTACTTATATCCGAAATGGCATTTATCTGTAGAAGACAATATTACAGCCGTTTACAAAAAGGGAGCTGTGTTCGACTGGCAGGCACAAGGACTTAAGGATTTATCCGGTAAGAGAATCGGGTGGATAAGGGGGTATGACTTTGATGGGGGATTTTTAAATCATATCAATATCATTAAATGTGAATTAAACAATTTATCCAGTGGCATCAAAATGCTCTATCTTAACCGGATTGATATTCTTTTGGACTATAAAGCCAGCATTCTTTTGGAGGCAAAAAAGCTTAAAATCGATCTAAATAAAAAAATGGTAGTTCAAGTAGCCAAACAGGGCGACAAATTATTTGTTGCTTTTGCCAATACGGACAAATCTAAATCCCTCATACAGATATATGACAAGCAGATGGACCAACTAGTTGAATCAGGTGAGATTGAAGCCATCTATGAAAAATGGGGATTTGGAAAGGAAAAATTTGGCAAGGACCGGTATTCATATAAATAAAATGACGCGTTTCTGCCAAGAAACAACTTAAAAAAGTTACGGGCAGCTGCATTCTTTAACAACAACTATTCAGGAGGATTCCATGAAAAAACTGTTCATCGTATGTTTATTTGCACTGATTTGGGGAGTAATTTGCATTTCACCCGCTTTGGCAGCAGACATAAAAGATATGACCATTGTCTGTGAAGAGTGGGAAGGTTACACA
>JAAEMC010001181.1 GCA_024225895.1 Desulfobacteraceae bacterium
GAAGATACCAGAAGCTTGTCTGCCAGAGGATCCAATATTGCACCTAATTTTGAGGTCATTCCCAAGGTTCTGGCAAGATAGCCGTCAAAATAATCGGTAATGGAAGCCGCAGAAAATAATACTGCGGCAAGGGCCGTGGTGATCTTTGTTTCCCACATCAATAAAATGACAATTACGGGAACTGCCACAATTCTGGAGATAGTCATAAAATTGGGCGTTAGGACCACATCTTTTATCTTTTCAGACCAAGTCATTTGCTCAAGGTTATCCGTTCTTTTTCTTCCAGTCCGCAAGAAAGGCATCAATCCCTTTATCGGTCATGTGGTGGGATGCAAGCTTCATTAATACCTTGTAGGGAATGGTGGCAACATCCGCACCTATCATAGCGGAATCCAGGACATGCAGCTGGTTTCTTACACTGGCCACAATAATTTCTGTTTCAAAATTATAATTTTCAAAGATCTGAACAATTTCTTCGATCAATCCCATGCCTTCCTGGGCCAGGTCATCCAGTCTTCCCACAAAAGGGCTGACAAATGTGGCGCCGGCCTTGGCTGCCATCAATGCCTGCAATGCAGAAAAAACAAGGGTGACATTTGTCTTTATGCCTTCGCTGGAAAGTGTTTTTACCGCTTTAAGTCCATCCACGGTCATGGGAATCTTCACGCAAATATTTTCTGCAATTTTTGCAAGTTCCCTGGCTTCTTTTACCATGCCTTCATATTCCAGGCTGATCACTTCGGCACTGACAGGTCCTTCTACTATTTCACAGATCTGTGCAATAATGTCCGTAAATTCACCTGTTTCCCTTGCAATCAGGGACGGGTTCGTGGTCACACCATCCACCATGCCCATGTTATTGGCATCCTTAATCTCTTTAATATTGGCTGTATCAATAAAAAACTTCAATTTACTCCTCCTCTTTCAACGGCAGTACCGTTTGGTTTTTATCTTTTTCAACACTTTTTAAAAGCGCTGTTGATTTCATCTTTAAAACCGGATGTATGGTTGAAGGTCCTATATCACAAAGTGGACGTAATACAAAACATCTTTCGTGCATTCTCGGGTGGGGCACTGTCAACTGCCCGGTTTCCAGAACCAGATCCTCATAATAAACAATATCAAGATCGATGATTCTGGGACCCCATCTAAAAGACTTACCCGCTTTATCCAAGTCTCTTTCAATGGTTTTAAGGACGGTTAAAAGCTCATCAACCTCATGTTGGGTGTCAATTTGAACCGCGCCATTGACAAACCAGTCCTGGTCCTTAAAATTCTGGGGTTCAGTCCTGTAAAAGGGCGATACTTTTCGAACCTGGATCTTTTCATCCCTGCCAAGCAATTCAATGGCTGCTTCAAGGTTCTTTTTTTTGTTTCCGATATTGGATCCAATACTGATATAAGCTGTAAACATATCTTGAATTATTTATACTCGTATTGAACTGTTTTGGAATATTCGCTGGTAATGCCACTATCTGCCATGGCCCTTACCCTGAAATAATATTTAAATCCCTTGTCAACCCGGGTGGAATATCGGATCACTGTCCCAGGTGCCACCCCGATTTTTTTAAACTCCAAAGGGCATCCTTCACAGGCTTTAA
>JAAEMC010001182.1 GCA_024225895.1 Desulfobacteraceae bacterium
AAGGGCGACCCTAAATCCAAATGATAGAGGCTTAATTTAACAAGCCGGGAAAGCGATTTGTCAAAATGTCCTTCAACCGCTGTGATGGCTGAGGATATCCTTGATTTTATCTTCAGTCTGTTTTTCAACGATAAGCATCTTTTCAGCTTTTGCCTTTTTGATCTTTTCCACGAGTGCTTCAATGTCCGCGGGTTTTTCAAGAAAATCCGTGGCCCCGATTTTCATGGCTTCAACTGTTTTTTCAACTGTGGCATAGCCGGTTAAAAGGATGATCTGAAGTTCGGGTTTTAGATCTTTAATCACCTTTAAAGCCTTCATACCGTCCATTTCAGGCATCTGAAAATCCATGATAATGGCATCAAACGATTTTTTCTTGATCAGTGCGAGTGCTTTGTCCGCAGATTCTACACAGGTCACTTCCATGCCCCTTGCTGTGATTCTTTCGGACATGGTTTCCAAAAATTCTTTTTCATCATCCACCAATAATACTTTTTCAGCCATTGTGCTCTCCTTTCATCTTTTCTTCCCAATTGATTATAAGGGAAGAAAGGGTTAAATTTGTTTTGGCCAAAAAAGGCCAAATCCATTCTTTTCTTTGTTTGTTTTTATGGTAAGACCTAAATAACGCGCCAGGGTATTATCTTTTTCCGATGTGAAAAATTCATCCCATTGTTTTTCATCCCATTGTTTGGTGGCAGCTTGGATTAAAAACTCAATGGATGAAGCAGCCGTATCATTTCCAAATGAAATCGATACCTGGTTTTTTTGTCCTGTTGAGCAACATGCAATTTCAAGAGCCCGCCAAATCATATTTTCAAGGAAAAACAGGTTTGTGTTAACAATGACCGGTGATGCCGGGGGAACCACTTCAACAATGGCGCCCTGCATTTCAATCAGACGTGAAGCCAGATCCAGGACAAAGCCGAGTGTCTGCCCAAGATCAACGTCCTGGTTCGATACATCAACACTGTGGGAAAACCGATTCAGTTTTGTTAAAACCTTATCCGCTCTCTGAACCTGGTTTTGTAATCTTTGTGAGATCGTTTCAATGCGCTCGATTTCAAGGGGCTTCCTATTTCCCTGAGCCATCATGGATAAATCCTCAAGAAGCCCGGCATTTTCGTTGATGATCGCCAGGTTGTTCTTAAGTTCATGGGTTGCAGAGGCAGTCATTTTCCCGAAAAACTGCATGCCTGTTTGTGTCAGTATTTGATTATCTTGAGTCATTTTCAGCCTTGATATTCTCCTTAAGGTTTTTATCAGATTCATTTTGATTCGGATCAGATAACGCCGGCTCTGTTTGCAGATCTTCCGCATTCTGCGTGTATTCTATTGTCACCGGTAATATGAGGGTAAACTTGGTGCCTTTATTAAGTTTGCTTTCAACAAGGATCTTTCCTTTCATTTCCTTGACAAGACCAAAGGTGACATAGAGACCCAGCCCTGTAGCTGACGGATTGTCTTTAACCGAATAAAAAGGTTCAAAAATATTGTGGATATCCTTTTGTGGAATACCGCATCCTGTATCAGAAACAATAATATTTACTTCTTTTGTTTTTTTGTAAAGAACAAGAATATCCAGCCGTCCGCTATCTTCCATGGCTGTAAAGGCATTGTTAAAAAGATTTAAAAAAATTTGCTGAAAGCTTCCCCTGTCACATTCAAAGGCATGGCCGGATCCCTTTGTATCCAAGGATATTTCAATTTTTCTATGCCGGGCTTCTTCTTTAAAAAATGTAAGGATCTGGCTGATAACCTCTTTGATATCCACAAGCTGTATACAAGGTTCCATGGTTCTGGCGAAATCCATAAGACGCCGGGTGATGGCGCTGCACCGCGTCACTGCATCAAGCACATGATTGGCGATCGGAGCCAGCCGTTCATCCATGGCCCCTTCCTTTTCCAAGTTTAAGAGATCGAGCATAAGCCCGGTCTTCTCATTGATAATCGCAAGGGGATTATTTATTTCATGAGCTACACCAGATGCCAGGCGGCCGATGGAGGCAAGCTTGTTTGCATATCCGGCATGGTGGAGTGCTTTCATCCTTTTTTTGTCGGCAGCGTGGATACGCCCGACAAGATAGGTTGCCATTCCCATAATGGACAAGATGATGAGTATTATGCTGACAACCAGGTAGCCCATCAGTTTGAATCTTGGCTTAAACCAGAGACCGGAAAGCTGGCTTTTGCTCTTGACCATTGCCAGGGCCAAAGAAGAATTCGGGATCCTGGCATATCCTATCAAGACCTGTTCTTCCCCAGGTGCTGTGCCTTCAACCACACCGGAGTCCTGTGTTAAAAAACCAGTATCAAATGTGCTGGGAATTCCTGGTTCGCCATAAAAATAAGAAGATGTTACAAGCGTTCCGTCATTATTTACAATAAAGATATCTTTTTGTTCTCCTGGATCGTACGAGATGAGAAAGTGGTTTAAAAAACTCATATCCAGCATGATTTCCAGCATTAACATTTTTTCTTGTCCGGGATGGTAGCACATGTATATTACCAGTTTGGAAGGTGCGGTTTTATCAGGCGGCAGGTATTCTAAAAAGCGGTTTTTTCCAATTTGTTCCGAAATCAGGTTGGTGCCCGGTTCCGGCGGCAGGCATCTGCTGTGTGCCCCCTTGTTGTTTTTTTTGACTAGCGAAATATTGATAATATTTTGTGAGAGGGATGAAACACTGTGGTGTAACTCTTTGATCCGGTCTGGTTGCCATAGGTCTTTTGAATCATTTTTTCTTATGAGATAATCCATAACAGCGGTTTGCCGGTCAAGGGAGTAGAGAATGGATTCAGCAGCAGGCTTCAAGATGCCAAGCATGGTGTTTTGCACTTCATCTTCAATGATTTTCCGGGTCAGGTTGAATTCCACAATGGTCATCACCATAAGCGGTAAAAGGGCCATAAAGGATGTAAACATTACAATCAATTTCCATTTGCGCTGGAAATTCAACGGCCTGTGTGGGTGCGCATCGGAAATATCCTGGTTGTTCCAGAATGCAGGTTTGATTTTACGTAATTGTTTCATTTAGTTCATCACTCTATGTCAAGATTTTATGGGCCTCATTGCCCGGACCTGATTTTTTCGTGGGCCTGTTTCAGGGTTTGGCTCAATACATTGATGTCAATGGGTTTCTGCATATAGGCAAACGCCCCGAGATCCATGCATTTTTGTCTGTCATGATCAGATCCGTGACCGGTTAATATAATCACCTCAATCTTCGGTTTGGTCTGTTTGACTTGCTTAAGGATTTCCATGCCGTCCATTCCCGGCATTTTTAAATCAATAATCATGACTTCAGGGTCATCATTTTTGACCAGGTCCATTGCAGAAGTCCCGTCATAAGCAATCGCAGATCCCATATCCCTCATCTGGAGTCTTTCTGAAAGAGTCTGGACAAATTCCCTTTCATCATCCACCAGAAGAACTTTTGACGGCAGTTCAAAATTGGTCTTGCGATAAATTTGAGACTCATGAAAAGATTCACCGACACGGGTTTCAACCGACATAACACCGGGCAGGCCGCTTGTGATGGATTTTAGTTCCTCCTCAAGCCGGCTGAGCATGAGAACCTGGCGATTAATGGTTAAGACAACCTTGCCATTTTGAGCTGAAACCCCGACATTGTGGCCGGCATTAACCAGTTTCACTCCGGTTTCTGCTGCCAGCAGAAAATCTGCAGCAGCAGCCTTAGATTCATCTGTCCTTCTGAGGGCATCTGATAACAGGTTTTCCTGGATCAACGCACCAGCCTTGGCAGGATTGGTCCGGCCCATGGGAATCACTATATCATAGAGGGTTTCATCCCATGGATCACTGGCAGAGTAAAGTATGCTTGTCCATTCAGACCGGTCATGATCATCCTGTGAAATTAAGCTAATAGACTCTTTTTCAGAAAGCTTGTGATTTTTTTGCGCAAGTTCCTGTCGGAATATCATTCTGGCAATCAGGCAAACCCGCAGCGCATGGCTGATGGTCCTGGGGATCAGCAATCCTGCGTAACCCTGGATAATTAAATCCTCATTTTCAATCATCTTTGCCACGGCCAGTTTCACGTAAGCCATGGAACGTTCCTTTTCATGGGTGAATTTATTGAATACAGATGTCTTGGATGAAAAGGTTTTTTTAATTTTATTTATTTTAATCCCTGACAACTCAGCCGCACCGGCCGCCACTATATCATCCGTAACCAGCCGATACCCAGTACTTTCGACAACATCGCGGGCAACCGCCTCTTCATTGCAAAAAATTCCGTTATATAGGGTTATTACAGGCATTAGTTCAGCTCCTTTAATGATTGGTTGTTTTCAGGAATAGCGCAAAATTGAGCAAGGGGACAGCTTTTCTCTTTGCTAGCCTTGTGCGCTTTTGGATGAATGGACCTTATGGCTGTCTCCATTTTGGGGAAGATGTGGTCTTCACCGATCCGGTCATAAAGATGGGTTCTTTTTAAAACAGTCATCACCGGCCCATTTACTGCACTTAAAGATAAGTCAATGCCGGCACTTCTAACCCTGTCCACAATAAGTGACAATGCTTCCTGGCCCGAGGCATCAATGTCGTTAATCCCGTCGGCGGCGATGATGATATGCTTTAATTTTTTTTTGGTCTTTCTTCTGTGCCGGATCTGGTCTTCCAGATAACTGGCATTGGCAAAAAACAGCGGACCCTCAAACCTTACTACATCAATGTAATCACACTCTTTCAGGCCAAAAGAAACTACATCATGCAGTGCCATATCCACGCCCAGTGAAAGATCTACAACCCTGGGCCGCATACTCTTGTACAAAAACACAGCAAGGGAGAGGCCGATTCCGATCATGATGCCCTTATCTATGTGGGGAGCGAATGCCAGGGTGCAGATAAAAGTGATGATACATATCACGCCGTCATACCAATGGACCCGCCATGCATGGATCATCCCCTTTAAATTGACAAGTCCGGTTACCGCCATCATGATGATGGCAGCCAGTACGGACTGTGGCAGATTGTATAAAAGCGGCGTAAAGAAAACAAGCGTGAGCAGGACGGCAATTCCTGTAAAAACATTAGACATCCCTGTAATGGCTCCGGCCTGGAGATTAACGGCTGACCGCGAAAATGAGCCGGCACAAGGATACCCTTTTCCCATTGCTCCGATCATATTTGCAAGTCCCTGTCCTATGAGTTCCTGGTTTGGATCAAGTCGTTGGCCGGTTTTTGCGGCAATGGCCCTTGCTATGGAAATGGCTTCCATGAATCCCAGAAGGGAAATAATCACAGCAGCCGGGAGAAGACGGGCAATGATGCTCAAATCAATTTTCGGAGGAGCAAAGGCGGGAAGACCCCTGGGAATATTGCCTATTACCTCTCCACCACTTTTAAGGACCAGGCCTCTGACATCCAGCGGTCCGTCTCCAACCCGGAATCGCCAGGTTCTGCCGTCGCTTTTCCGGCCTTTTGGTACGCGGCTTTTTCCACAATAGGTTTGAGTTCCCTTGGAATCCAAGTATTTTTCCAGAATGACAAATCTTAGCTTTTGTCTTAGAATTGCGGCCTGTTCCCGGGCTTCTTCAATTCCAAGAGACAGAAACTGTGCTTTATGTATTGTCTTGATACGATCGACAGAATTGTTTTTGGTCTGGCTATTGTCTGCCTGCTGGTAGAGAATTGCGCGCTGTTCCGTCATTTTAATAATCTGGCTGGCAAATTCATTATACCGAATTATCATTTGCCGGGTTTCTTTATCGGCAATGGTAGTGATCTCAGCTTTAATATTTCGCTCATAATCAATTGCCCAGGATAGCAATATGGTGATAATCACAGCCACCAGGATATTGGGTAATCTTAATGAGATTCGTTTAAGGCCGTACATGATTATAAATGCCAGGACCCCCATCCCCAAGGTGGGCCAATGGGTATAGTAAAGGGCTGATTGGATTATCCTGACCAGTGTCTCATAATGGTGGCCAGCCTTGTCTACTTGGACACCAAGCAGTTTGGGAAGCTGTGCAGTTGCAATAATTATGGCAGCGGCATTGGTAAACCCGTTGATCACCGGATGGGATAAAAAATTCACCACAAGCCCAAGTCTTAAAACACCGAGTAGAAACTGGAAAACACCCACAATGAGTGCCAATAAAACAGCATATGAAATGTACATAGAGCTGCCGGCGGTTGCGAGGGGTTCCAGTGCAACAGCCGTCATCAGGGAAACAACTGCCACAGGTCCTGTAGCCAGCTGGCGGCTGGAACCGAACAGGGCTGCCGCCATCGGCGGTAGAAAGGATGCATACAGGCCGTAATAGGAAGGCAGGCCTGCCAGTTGTGCATAGGCCATTGACTGGGGAATTAAAACCAGGGCAACGGTAAGACCTGATACCAGATCTGCTTTCAGGCCCGACTTTTGGTAGCCTTTAAACCATTTTAAAAAAGGCAGAAGTCTAAAAAGATTATTCATCCGTATTTCTCTGGTGGTTGTTATTGGCCAGTAAACTTTGGCATGATGCAATCAGATCCTGATACAAAGAACCGGCATGATAAAGATTATATGTATGGAGCCTTGCCACACCATCGACCATGGCAAATAATATCATAGCAGTATTGTGTGAAGTCTGATTTCTAATGGATCCGTCTTTTATCCCCCGGGAGATACCCTCCTCAAAAATCCCTACAAGGCAATTGTATATGGATTCAAGATATCCCCTGCAGGCCGCATTTGTCTCAGCTATCTGATACGGGAAATGCCTGTGAAGCAGCAGGAATTGATCTTCCTTGTCTCCTGCAATGTGAAGATAAAATGCAACCGCACCTTCTACCATCTCCATACCGTTTATGTAATCTGTTTTTTTCTTGTGTTCGCTAAAAGAAGATAGAATGGATACCTGAACATCTTTGAGAATATTCAGAAATAGGTCTTCTTTGTTTTTAAAATGATGAAAAATCGTTCCGCCTGCTGCCCCGGTTGCCCGTGATAATTCAGCCATGGAAGTCTGTTTAAAACCATTCCTTGAAAAGAGACGGGTGCCTGCTTCAAGTATTGCATTCCGTTTTGACATATGTTACCTATTAAAATAATTTGTTCCCGACCGAATAATCGGTCGGGTGTTGTTAAGCTATTCAAAAATGATATTTATGTCAAGGGAAAACATGAGCAATCATCTACCTGAAAAAGCAGAACTGCTTGAAAAACTTAAAAAAATTGGCTTTAATGTTCCAGATTTTATCTATCTGTCTGCAGAACAATTTGAGAATGAAGATTTTAAACAACTTGAATTGTTTTTAAAGGATCACCAGGAAAGTTTTAAAGTCATTGCAAGAAGCGCCCATCCCATTGAGTCGGAATTTAAAGGCGGTACATTTGATTCCCTTGAAACCTATGCAGATGTAGGAGGAATAAAATACGCCAGGAATCGTATGATCAAAATGGCCCAAACATCCAAACAGTTATCTGTTCAGCGGCAACAGAGATTCAATAATGCCCCCCAAATAGATATGAACCAAATGGGGATCGTTGTCATGCCATTTGTTAACGGTTCGAGTGTTATGGCGAAAATGATCGGTAAAGACTGGGAATTCGGATATTGCAGAGACCGAACGCACAAAGTACAAAGCGAGCCTTATATTACAAAGGTACCCCATGACCAGCAGCTGTTGCAACTGTCAAAAGATATACAAAAAAATATTGGATTCCGGTGTGAGATTGAATATATCATCTCAACTGAGGGAGAGATCCATGTGGTCCAGGCCAAGGATATTTCCGGCATCGAAATACTGGAAGAAAAGGAAAGCCAGCGATGCATCCGCCTGGATGGCATCCGCCGAACCAGGAAAAGACGAAATTACAGAGAAAGAGCGGTTTATGTCATGGATAATAAATCTTTTTATATTAACGTCATCAGTCAATGTGAGAAGCTTGTCCATGAATGCAAAGGCCCAAATCCGGGTATCAGGCAGATAATCTCCACTATAAAGGAATATGAAAAAGAGCTTGAGGAGTTTGCCCTGCTCCACGAGAGATTTGCAGTTTTAGGATTTTCCATACAGGACCCAAGGGAGCTTTATCAGATTGCAAACCACTATCTGGATGATTCTCCGGAACTTCAGAAATCCTTATCAAAAGCACTGCACAATAATCTTTACAATATCGATATCTTCCTGGCTGAAGC
>JAAEMC010001183.1 GCA_024225895.1 Desulfobacteraceae bacterium
AATAAAAATAAAAAGAATGCCGGGGCAGGGTGCCAAAACAATATTGAATTGAACTGGATGCAGGGGAGGGGTGAGTCTATAAGGCTATATTTGACAACTATTTCATGGGTTTTCTGATGTGTTGGTAGCTTCGTCAACCCAGTCCAGGTATTCTTCGAATCCATCTTGAATCGGAATCTGGATAATCTGCGGTAAATCATAGGAGTGATTTTTTCTGATCAATTGCTCCAGGCGGTCATATAATTCATTCCTGGTTTTGATAAGAAGTCTTTGTTCTGGCTCGTTTTCTGTTTTTCCCTCCCAGGTATAAAAACTTTCAATGGATGAGATCTGAACGCATGCCGCCAGTTTTTCTTCAATGATTTTAGCTGCCAGGTATCTGGCCTCATCTTTTTTTGAGCAGGTTGTGATTACCATGCAATATCCCATTGGTATCTTCCTTTTTTTAAGTGTTTTTACTTCTTAAGCCCTTAATCCGGACGTAATATCTTGGGCTCAAATGCCAGTGTTGCAAAATAATCATCTGTATTTTCCGCTCTTCGGATGAGTTCCACGCTTGAATCCGCTTTAAGTAAGAGTTCTTTTGGCCTTAAGTGTCCATTATAATTAAATCCCATTGAATGCCCATGGGCGCCGGTATCATGGATCACGAGAAGATCTCCGACATTTGTATCAGGCAGCTCCCGTTGAATAGCGAATTTGTCTATGTTCTCGCATAATGCGCCCACCACATCAACCCGCTCAAAATGGTTTGCTTTTTCCTTTTTGTGGATATGAATATGATGATAGGCTTCGTACATGCCGGGCCGCATCAGGGCGGACATGGATGCGTTAACACCCACATATTTCCTGTAAATATTTTTATGGTTGATCACCGAGGTTACCAGGCATCCGTGCGGACCTGTGATATATCGTCCGCTTTCCATATAAAGCCTGGGTACCCAGCCGGTCCGGTCTTTGAATTGTGAAAAAAGGGCGATGATTTCTTGGGCCATGGCATTCAGGTCAAAGGGTTTCGCATCCGGAGTATAAGGGATGCCAAGGCCTCCGCCGATATTAATGAATTCAAAGGTAATGGAAAGTTTATTGGATATCTGCTCGGCAATATCCAGGAGCATGCGTGCAGTTTCCACCATATATTCGTAATTCAGTTCGTTGGATGCCAGCATGGTATGGATTCCAAACTTTTGGACTCCCAATTTTAAAGACTGCTCATAGGCATGTATGATCTGGTCATGGCTTATCCCGTATTTGGATTCCACCGGGTTGCCGATGATTTTATTTCCTTTTCGTCTGGGGCCGGGATTATATCTAAAGCATATCAGATCCGGGGTCTCTGTTAATTTTGAGATCAACGATATGTCATCCAGGTTTAAAATACATCCTTCATTTTTTAAAGCGGTTTCAAATTGGATGCTGCTGGTATTGTTTGAGGTGAACATGACGTCCTCTTTTTTACATCCGATTTGCCTGGACAAAAGGATTTCCGGGATGGAGCTGCAGTCAAATCCAAAACCGATCTTTTTTAGGATTTTCATAATGCTGGGGTTTGGCAGCGCCTTTACAGCAAAGTATTCTTTAAAACCGTCGAGTGTTGAGAATGCATTATTTAATTGGTTTCCTGTTTCTATAATTCCTAGTTCATCGTAAATATGAAAAGGGGTCCCAAAAGTGTCAACCGTTTTTTCCATAACTTTGGTTAATCGTTGCATGAATTGATTTGACATGGGCATGGTTTATTGGTTCCTTCCTTAAGGTTTTTGGGGTAAAAGGATCTTGGCAGTCTCCTTGTAAGTGGAAAGTGAAATAAGGGTTTTTGTTCCAATGACAGGTGCAAGGCAGGTGATCTGCGTCCGTAAAATAGATTCAAGTTCTTTATTGTCGGCAACCCTGATTTTGGCCAGGAGGCAGTCGTCGCCGGCCATATAGTGAACTTCTTGAATTTGATCAATGGCGGCGATTTTTTTACCGGTTTCCGATATCTTGGCAGGATCGGCCACAGTGATATGGATAAATGCAATCATGGCGCAGTTGAACATATCCGGGTTCAACCGAACTTCATATCCCTGTATAATGCATTTTGCCTCAAGCTTTTTGATGCGTTCCAATACTGCTGAGGGCGCCATTCCAATGGTTCTGGCCACTTCAACATTGGGGACGCGAGCTTTTTTTTGAAGAATTTTTAATATTTCGAGATCTGTCTTATCCATATAGTTATATACCTAATGATTTTTGTTAATTATGAATATAATATTCTTTGAAATCCTCGTTGTCAAGAATATTATTTTTATTTATATAGTTTTTTACGAACTATGTGCGCGGCATGCTCATTTTCGCTTGATCTTTTGTTTAAAGCTGCTAAACTATACGTATTAATATAAATTTATCTGACGAATTTATTCAAAGTATACTTCTAATAGGACTGAATTTTTTTTTGCGCATGGACAATGATAAAATCAAAATTCTGATTGTTGACGATGAAGAAGGTATCCTGGATGTAACTGAAGGGTATTTTCAACGAAAAGGCTATGAAGTCTACACTGCGCCAAATGGTGTTGAAGCGCTTGAGATTATAAAAAACGAAACAATAGGCTGTATTTTCACTGATATAAATATGCCTGAAATGGACGGCCTGGAACTGGCTGAGAATATCAGAAAGCTGGAGAATACGCTTCCGGTGGTTGTTATGACAGGCTATCCTTCTTTGGACAATTCCATACAAACCTTGAAAAATGGTGTGGTCGACTACCTGATCAAACCCGTCAACCTGGAGCAAATGGAACTGACGTTGATCCGAATTTTAAGAGAACGTGAGTTGTTTGTCGAAAACTTGATATTAAAAGAGGAGGTTGAAAGGCAAGAGCGCTTGCGGCAACTCAATAGTAAGTTGCTTCGAAGGGTTGAGGAAGTCAATACACTTAACATGGTGATGGAGGATTTCTCCTCATCTGATTCCAGTTATGGAATATTTAATAAGGTAGTGGAACTGGGTGTGGACGTTCTAAGAGCGGATAAAGTATTCTTCCATATTTTTTCAGAGACTAATGCATCATTGGTCAAGTTGGCTTCTGCCGGCTCAAAATATAGGTCTAATGTAACAGAAGTATTATTTGGTTCGGATATTCCTGAGCAAGCCAAAGCTTTTATTGTTGAAGTGATCAAGTCCGATAACAAGCCCTGTCTGATCTCCAATCCTTCTAAAACCAAAATGCTGAATCCTGAGATTCATTCTTGTATGGTCGTCCCTTTGAAAATCAGGGATAAAATATTTGGTGTTGCCAGTGCTTATCTTTTTCAAAAGTCTTTACGATTTAATGAAAAAGATATTTATTATATGAGTTTCATTACACAGAAAGCAGCAGCGGCAATTGAAAATATTGCTCTTTATGAAAATATCTATGATAACTTGTTTTCAACCTTATATGCATTTGTAACTGCCCTTGAAGTCAGGGACCTTTATACCCGAAAACATTCTACTAGAGTTGCAAAATACGCACACATGATTGCAGAGGAAATGGGGTGTACGGATGAAGAGTTGGATATTATCAGCTTTGCAGGAAGCCTTCATGACATCGGGAAAATCGGCATACGGGATGATATCCTGCTCAAGCCCGATCGTTTAACCCAAGATGAATATGAGGAAATAAAAGAGCATCCTGCCATTGGTGCCGATATCATTGGTAAACTGGGCCTTTGGGACCAGGAACAGATTATCATTCGGTATCATCATGAACGATTTGACGGCAAAGGGTATCCAGATGGACTGGAAGGAAAACAGATTCCAAAACTTGCCCGTATTATGGCAGTTGCCGATTCATTTGATGCAATGATATCTGACAGGGCATATAGAAAAAAAATGGAAAAGGAAAAAGTAGTTGAAATCATAAAAAAATGTTCTGGTTCACAGTTTGATCCAGATGTTGTAGAGGCCTTTTTCGCCATAGCTGACCAGGAACTCCATGATGATTTTTAATGGCTTGAG
>JAAEMC010001184.1 GCA_024225895.1 Desulfobacteraceae bacterium
AATAAAAAGAATAATAAAAACAGAAGAGGTTTTTTAAAAAAGGCGGGATTGGCCGCGCTGGCCGCAGGTACTGCATCGATTGGCGGTTTGTTTTCAAGCACTGCATCAGCCGGTGATGACGATGACGCGGCAATCAAAAGATACTGGCAAAAAAAACAAGCCAAACTTGAAACAATTGAACAAAAACACCGCCAAAAACACAAGGCCTTTGGCTCCCCTCCCAAGTATATATACAGGGGAACGGATTATACGGATGACAAGGCGACTTTTTATGCACCGTTAATGGAAGAATGCAAATACCTTCCGGAATTCCAGTCCATTTTTTCAGGCGGTACCGCAGGCCAGTATTTCAGGCATACCATGAAATTCGGCATGAAAGACATTATCAAATTTCATGGTCATTCCTGCGAAGCGCTGTACTATACCGCAGCCATCTGCCGCCTGATCTGTGATGAGCTTTTTGAGGATAACGTCGTTGACCGGACCGTGTTAAGGGGTATGGGCGGAAAATCGCCCTGTATTGGAGATTCACTGGTCTACATCACCGGCGGAAGAACCCAGTTCGGCACTTTTAATATCGACCCGTCCCTGGGCCACGCCGTTGTCCTGCAGAGAATCGATACCCAGGAAACCTGGATGGGGGCCTGGAAAGACGGGGTTCAATCCTGGAATGCCATCAAGATATTTGGCTCCCCGAACAAAGCCAATCCCCTCCCCTACAAAAGATGGTCAGCCTGGAAGCATGAATCGGACACACCTGCAAATCAGATAGATGATTGTAAAATCAAATGGAAATACAGCCACCCGGAACAGTTGCAGAGGTTAAGGGACTTGAAAGACAATCTTAAATATCTGCCCAAAGGGGTTGCTCCCAAAGAAAAGCCCGATGAAATCAGGGAAGAGTTCAACTGGCTGCAATACGCTCATCTCAGGGAGGTCTTTTCACACCCCCTGGCAGAAAGTTTTCAAATTAAAAAAGTAAAAAACTTTAAATGGCAGTACCCCCATTGCGAACCCATGTGGGTTCCCCGGCTGGACCAGAAGGCCAAATGGGCGAAATACATGGAGCATCCAAAGATGAGTGAATAGACTTTTATAATTAATTTTGCATTTTATATTCAGAGGCCGCGTCTTGAACAGACCAATTGGTGGACAACTCAAGATGCGGCTTCTGCCTGCCCCCATTTTTGTAGACAATCATATGCATGTATAACATTGTATTCATCTGATCCAATTCAAGGAAGGACAGCCTGCTTGATCTGAAAAATCAAAAAACTGTAGACACTTCTATACAATAACACCCTATTTTTGACGCCCAATTTTCTATCGTATTCGCACACGGGAAATTCATCAAATCCAACTCAAAACTCGTGCGCAGGATTAATAATATTTTACAAATTCCCCGGT